>JAHIZR010000176.1 GCA_018814465.1 bacterium
CGCCGTCAAATCAAAACGGATCGCCGTACTTGAATTGAAAGGATTCGGATAACAGCCATGCAGCGCCGCCGTGATCGGCAAAGCTTCCGTCGGCTTTGACGGAGTATCGACTGTCCACATCCAATTGATCAGCTCCTGCAAAACCACACTGTAATGAGTCGTGGAATTCAGTCCGCAGGCGGATTCCAAAGCAAATCCGAAGTACGCCAGCTTGTAGCTCCCCTCAAAGGTCACTGCGCCGATGCCGCCGGGTCCGTATGTAAATAATGCTTCTCCACCATTGACGGGGACGATCCGGGTCGGACTGACCGTTCCATTGCCGCCGCAGCCGCCGCCCAACAACAGCAGGGACATGCCTTCGGAAAGTGTGCCGTCAATACCATACATCTGCGAGTGAGTCGTCTGATCATTATCCAACTCCGCGTGCAGATAGTCCGCATAGAAAGCCGTCTCACTGATATCCTCATCAAGCCCTTGACCAACCATTATCAAGTTCCCGCCGTTGTCAAGATAGCCCGCCAATGCAGTCTGCTCATCATTGTTCAGCGTTCCCACTTCATCGTTTCCGCATTCCCAAATCACGATGGAGTAATCCAACATCTCACTCTGAGTGATCGCGCCGTCCAGATTCGGAGTCCAAATATCATAAGCCGATACTACATCGATGCCGTCGAGCGCTGTCCCATAAAAGGACTGGTAGTTCGCGCCGTCATCATCATCGATAATCAATACGTCACCGCGTTCAATTCGAATCACAGCATGCTGATCTTCCGCATATCCATTCGTCGAATGAAATGAAAACGTCAGATCCGCCCAAAATGCCGTGTCAATCGTCGTTGCCGCCGAAATCGTCACCGGTGAATTATTATTATTCGCGGATTGACCCGCGGGAATGTTGCCCAGACTGAATGTCCCGTTTGTGATTCCTAATTCCTCATTCTCAACTGAAATTGTCACCGAGATTCCTTCGGCCAATGCCCAGTCCGGCATGTTCCGCACACTGATATAAAGCTCCCCGCTCTCCCCTCGTTCCAAACGATTGTCTCCGTCTCCCCCGTTCTCGTCGTTCAAGAATACGCTCAAGATCGTCAGCCGCGGATAACGGGAGGCAACCGCGTTGGACGCGCTGATCCGGCCATGGCCAAGATGATTTGCCGGTACTGTATTCTGCGCCGTAATATCCACACAAGTCTCTTCCAGCAATTCCCGCAATTCGGCATTTGTAAGATCAGGAAATACCGACCAAACTAAAGCCGCGCAACCAGCCGCCGTCGGGCTGGCCATCGAAGTCCCTGACCACTGATCATAACCGCCGCCGACAATCGTGCCCAATACATCCACCCCCGGCGCGCACATATCCGTCCAAGGACCGCGATTCGAAAACGGAATCAGCCAATCCGTATTCGTCGTCGCATTCACCGCGATCACATGCTCATAGTTCGCCGGATAATTGTCCGATGATGTTGATCCGTCATTGCCCGATGCCGCGAATAAAATCGCTCCGTTATTCCATGCTGAAGCCATACAATTGGCCGCTTCGCTTGATGATCCCGGTCCGCCATAAGACATGTTGATGATCGAAGCGCCGTTGGCTACCGCATAATAAATCGCCGGAACGGTCGCCGACTGCGGCATATAGCCCTGCCCTGTTTGATCTTCATAGCCGGCACGCAAGGCCATGAGGGTGCCTTCCCAAACAAAACCGGACATGCCGATTCCATTGTCGCCATCGGCAGCCATCGTGCCGCCGATATGCGTTCCATGAGAATTCACCCCGTACATGTTATTGTCCATGAAATTATCGCAGTCCTCACCCGTCGCGCAGTTATTAATATTGCGAATGAAGTCCCAGCCCAGGAAGTCATCCTCATATCCGTTTTCGTCGTCGTCAACACCGTTCAGATCGTCCGTATCGCCCGCATAATCATCCCAGATTCCCGTTGAAGCGTCGCCGTCGATGTCCTCACCGGGATTCACCCACAAAATCGGCCTCAAATCGGGATGAGCGAAATCCACACCGGTATCAATCCCCGCGCAAATGATATCCGAATTCCCCGTCGAAACATCCCAAACGAAGTCCGCCCCCAGCAGCCGCTTGTCCCATTGCTGTTGCCATAGAGCGTCGTTTGGTGTCCGTGACATGCGGCGCAGCAAGTCCGGCTCCGCATTGGCAACGTATTTGTTTGACTGCAAGCGGTCCACAACATCCAGCACAGCGTACTCGTTCCTGAACTCAATTACATAGCTGTTGTAAACATTCGAGACAATCAGCAACTTGTCCAGAATCCCGTCCGGGACCAGGCGGCGAGCAGAAGTTACTTCAAATTCCTCGAAAAGCTCGTCGATCTCGGGCAATCCCAGCTCGACAACTCCCTTGCCGCAATCCATTGGTATGCGCGAACCAATGGATTCATCGAAATTCACAATTGCGCGACCGGATAGATAGTCGCTTCTGGACCACTGATCACTCCAGGCCGCATTCAAATTCGCGCAAAAACACAATGTCAACGCGAGCAAAAGTACTGTCGAAAGTTTCTTCAAAACATGTCTCCGAATGGGATATTACGTGCGGAGTAGCTATTTCTTCTCTTATCTTATAAGCTACTCATTCCTTAGCTGAAAATCAATTATCATATAGTTTTCCATCACTACAGAGTGCAAATATCAGGCGAGATGCTATATACCTGTTATTTAAGAAAAAAGCCCCGTTGGGGGCTTTTTATCCGTGCATTATCTGCATTCCTATTCGCAGTGATTTCAGAGATTATCGGCAACTAAAGAGACTATGACAGACTCCAATTCATGCTCTTCGTTGCAATACCTGCTGATTGTTCTATTTTGAAGCCATTTCTGCTGGAATCACGTGGGGCGTGACAAATACCAGAATCTCCGACTTGTCCTCCGTATCCACGGTATATTCAAACAACCTGCCGAACAACGGTATGGCATGCAGCAACGGCACGCGTCTGTCCGTCGATCCTTGCTTGGAACGAATCACACCGCCAATAACAACCGTTTCACCATCCTTCACAAGCAAGGTAGTCCTTACTTCCGACGTCAGAATGATGATTCCGCCCGCCACCGTCGACTCACCCGAAAGATCCGCTACCTCCGGATTGAGGGTCATCAATACTTCGTTGTTCGGATTGATATGCGGTGTAACATTTAATTTTACAGCAACATCATAGAATCGAGTCACTAAATTCCCTGACAAATCAAGTGTATTGATCGGAATCCGCTTGCCCGAGATTATCGTCGCCAACTCGTTGTCATTGATGAGTACCGAGGGCTGTGAAAGCACTTCCGCATGCTTTTCATCCTCCAAAGCGCTCAACATCGCATTAATATTTGCTCCGTTCTCAAGCTTCCCAAGCGTGAACGAACCGGTCGGATCCTTCACTCCCAAATCTACGTTTCCGCCCGCCCGTGTGTTCGCCAGTGGATTGCTAAGATTTCCCGCCGTCCAGTTAATACCCAATTCACGGGAACGGCTGTGATCCACCTGCACGATCTTCGCCTCAATCAAGACTTGCGCAGTCGGCTTATCCAGATCCTTCACGATCCTTCCCAAATCCGCAAGCACATTCGGAATGTCCGTGATGATTAAGGCATTGGCCCGAACATCCGACTGTACCTTGCCGCGCTCGGTCAGCAGCTTCGAGGTTACATCTCTGAGCTGATCCGCACGCGCATACTCGATGTTGAAGATCTGAGTCTCTAATGCCTCCAGCTTCGCTGCGTTCGCGATATCCTTGTGCGTCGTCACTCGAATGACTCCATTTTCCTCGACGGAAACAAAGTCATTGATCTTGAGCACATTGTCAAGCGCCTCGCGCCACGGGACGTTGTTTAAAAGCACCGTCACCGGACCGGTTACCTCGGAACCCGCGACGATATTCGTTCCCGAGAACTCGGCGATGCTTCGAAGCACCGTTCGAATATCGGCCTGCTCGACATTCATCGAAATTCTGCGCTCATAGCCTCTGTCCCGATCCTGTGCTTGCATCGCTAACGGCAACAGGATCATTGACAGAAGCAGGAAAATGGGGAGTCTGTACTTCATTGCTAAACCTTTCCCTTGACCGGGATCAGATTGATTTTTCTTTTTTACCCTTGAACATCCAACGTCACTCGACGATAGTCTCCGAACTCGGATACTTCCAACACTACTCTGGACTGTTCGACTTCCAGAACGCGACCTTGATAAATCGCATCGCCCTCGCGAAGGAAGAAACTCTTGCCCTCTTTGTCGCGAACCATCGCAACGTAATCTCCCGATGACCAGACGATTCCAGTCAGCACCGCATCTTCAACCCGCAAGAGATCGGTTTTGACTTCGCCTTCCTTCTTCTCGTCTGAAATCAAAGCCCGGAACGGATCACGCAACCCTTCCGACTTGTATACAATCGGCTCTTCCCGGCGAAACACCGTCGTCTCCAGCTTCACTCGCCGCGTGCCGCTTCCACTCTTGGTAATCATTTCGTCCGGCATCACATCCAAAGAGTCCACTCCGATCATCTCTGTTGACAGCGCTTCCGTTTCGGTCGCGACCTCGTCCGGGGGATTCTCTTCGGACGTCTGCGCCGATACCGACACACCGGACAAAAACATCCAGACCGCGGTAATCAATGTCATCACGAACACTTTCATCAGGCCCTCCGCTTCTTTACCGTTTTCTCTTCCTCTGGTTCCGTTATGCCGACCGGTGAACCCAATTCCTTGAAGACATAGATCACGGCTTCAAAATCCGCTTCCACTGTGTAAGGACTGCGGCCTTTCGGCGGAACATAACTCGATAAATTGACGTTGTTCACATTCACAATCCGATCCAACGTCGCCACATCCGTCAGAAAACTCCCCAAATTATGATACTTGGAAAGAGTCTTGATCTGTATCGGATATTCCCAGTAATACGGCTTCTCAATCGGATCCTTCGGACGGAAAAGCAGGAAGTTTACATCCCGGTTCTTCCCCTTCTCCGACACTGTCTTCAGCAATCCGTCCATTTCCTGCTTGGTCGGCAATAGCTTGATCGCAATCTCCCAACTGTCCATCAGACGCGCGTAATCATCCTGAACCGTCTGGAAATTCGCCGCGATCCGCTTGCCCTTGCGCAACAACTGCTGCTCCTTCTCGATATCATACTCGAGCTTCGCGATCCGGTCGTTGCGAGGCACATAAACGAAATTGTAATATGCGTACAACCCGCCGACGGCAAGAAAAGCAACCAGCAGAACCTTCTGAACGGATGGACTGCGTAAATTAATACTCATATTTTCACCTATTGTCCGGAATCACCGGAGTTTTGTCCGAACCAAGTCCGATAAACCGTCGGCAGCATGAAATGAGAACCCGGACCCACAGTGATCCCGCCGTCCCAACTGAAGCTCCCGCTCTCCATAAAGTACCCGACCGACAGATCGGCTACATACGTATACTCCGCGGGATCATCTTCGTCGGCTCCAAGAAATATGAACCCTTCGAAATAGCCGCTTTCATCCGTCTCAAACCAACGATCCGGACCTAAATAAGGCGTTTCGGAATCCTCGTCCGATTCAATTATCACTTTCACTCCGGGAATTCCTGCCGGATTCGAAGTCGATTCCAGCACATAGCCGGAAATCTTCGCCGAACTGTTGTAGTCGTTGATGCCTTCGTCACAGCCCGTCATTCCCAGCAATAACGCCGCTAAGATCAGCGCGATTGCATGACTGTGTCGCTTCATACTTCCTCCTGGCCGTTTCGGCTATCAGTGTTTTGATTGTTCTTGTAATTGATCTACCGCGGCACGCTTCTCGCGAATCGCCTGAGCCCCTTTCTCAATCTGATTCTCAGGCTTCTCCTTCGCGTACTCTTGCAGTATCATCATCGGAATAGTCGCCTGGAGCGTGAACTGCGTCACGTCCACTCCGCCAATCTCGCTTTGCTGTGACACCAGCAAGTCCACCCCGCGCACGGCGCTCTCCTGCAGCAGCTGAGTCATGAAATCGGCTACCTTGATATTGGACTGAGTAACCCCGGAAATCAACACCGTGTTTCCGCCCGCTTTCGATTCTTTGACACTCGTAATCCACGTCAACGACGGCACATTCCGATTCACCAGACTCATCAATGCGACGCGCGCGAAACGATTCTTATCAAGCTCCCGAATAACATCGATCCGGGCTGAAATATCCGCTCGCTTCCGCGTCAGGTCTTCGACCATCGCGATCTTATCCCGATACAGATCCGTCTCCGCCCGAATTTCTTTCAGCCTCACGCTGCGCGCCGTCAATCTCGTCTCCTGACCGATATGGATCACGCCGATTATCAGCAGCAGTGCCGACAGCCCGACAATGGGCAGCACGGTCTGCGCACCCAGATGAGCCGCCCGCTTGGCTTCGGGACGATCCGCCGGAAAAAGCAAATTGAATCCGGGATAGCGGTCGCCCATCGCACGCAGCGCAAGTCCGATCGCTGATGTATAGGCATTGCCGCTGTCATTCTCGGCTAAGATACCTCTTATACTTTCCGCATCGAAATTCCGAAACGGCTCCGCGATCTCCACTTCAACATCGAACTTCTCGCTCAGCGATTCCCGAATACCGGGAAGCGTCGCCCCTCCGCCGCAAAGCACGATTTTCGTAACCGGCTTGTCCGCCAATGGCCCGAAAGACTCCGGAAACCCTCGCTCGACTCGCTCTACGAGACTCTGACAAACCTGTCTGGTCACCCGCGCCAGCGCTGCCTGTTCCTCCTCCGTCCTCTGCTTCTTCGCAAGCAGACCGGCGGCTTTCTCGAAAGTGATCCCCAATTCCCGGATTAAACCCTCGATATAGCTCTTCCCGCCGTTGGAAAGATTGCGATTGACTTCAAACTGCATATTCTCGAAGATGGTGACATCCGTCGATTGGAATCCGATCTGCATCGCCGCCACTACACTTTCATCCTCAAGATATCCCGCCTCGATCAGCGCCGCCTGCAGGGCGAACGGCTCCGCCTCCAACAGCCGCGATTTTCCCCCCGCCCAATGCAGATTCTCCACCTGATCGAACACGACTTCCTTCTTCGCGGCGACAAGCAGCACCTGCATCGAACCATCATCGATTTCCTGATGCATCCGCGCATAATCGAGCGTCACCTCATCGAGCTTGAATGGCAGATTCGTATTCGCCTCATATTCGATCGCCGATTCCAACTCGTCGTCGCTCATCTCATCGGTCTCGATCTTCTTGATCATCACCTGACGACCGCCAACGGAAATCGCGACCTCTTTGCCTTTTATCTTCGTCTCCGACAGCAGCTCGGCTATCTGGCCGCACAACAACTCGGAGTCCATCGTCAAGCCATCCACTATGGCTTCATGCGGAATCTCCTTGCTGGCTATCCGTTCGACAACTATGCCTTTGCCCGTTGATCGCAGCGTCGCCACACGTATGCTGCGGGTGCCGATATCAACGCCGATTCCGAGCTTATTCTTCTTGCTCATGCCCTTGCCCTTTTCTAAAGAAGGTAGTCACAGGTAACGATCAACACGTTTACTGAAGTTCACTTAACACTATGTCCTGCATCACTGCGGTATCCGACAATTCCGAATTGTCGACTCCCACACGACGCGGAAGGACAAACCGGAACTCCGTCTGCTCGCCGGGCTTGCTCGCTGCCCAAATCTTGCCGCCTAATGCGGAAACCAGAATCTTGGTCACTGCCAAACCCAAACCGGCGCCCGGCGCCGCGGCATCGGTCGAACCGCCGCCGCGATAGTATTTCTCGAAAATGTACGGAAGATCCTTCTCGGGAATCCCCATGCCGTTATCCCGCACCGAGATATCGATATAATCGTCCGAATCATTCACGATCACTTCGATCTTACCGCTGTGCATCGTATGGTGTATCGCGTTCTGAATCAGATTCATCAGAATGCGCATCAATGCGTCCGGCGGCAAATGGATCGGAGCAATCTCTTCCGGTATCGTAACCTTCATCTCAATCTCCCGGCGCTCCGTCTCCTCTGCGAATTGCCCGATTGCCATCGCTACGCATTCGTTTAAATCCGTCAGTTCATCCTCCATCGTCAGACTGTTCTCTTCCAGCCTGCGATAGTCCAGCAGATCATCCACGATCTTCGATAAATTGTCAATCTCGTCCAGCACGATGTGCATATAACGCTTTCGCTGATCCATCCCAAGACTCTCGCCCGCTTCAAGTGTATAAACATAACCTTTGACAAGCCCCAATGAAGTGCGCAGCGCGAACTCCAGAGTGGAATGCCGGTCCTCTTCCGTATCCCAAAGCTTCTGCTCGAGAATGACTTCCTGAGTAATATCCCGACCCACTCCTGAAATCACGATCACTTCCCCGTTTCGCATAATCGGCGTCTCGATTACTTCAAAGACCTGCGCAGAACCTTTCCGCGACTTGAAGCTTCTTGTCGTGCGCTCAGTGCGCCGCTGTTCCACGATGGATCGCAGCACTCTCCCGCATAGCTTCTCGTCTTCCGCGGATACCAGTTCGGTCATATGTCTCCCGACCACATCCTTCCGGTCAAGTTTCATCGAAGCGTAAAAGCTCTGATTGCAGTCGATGAACCTGCCCTCCGGCGACAACAAATACATGATATCCTTTGAAAACTGCACGAGCTGTTCCCATGCGGACTTCGCTCCCGTTTTCTCAGTCGCACTCAGCGCATTATCGTCACTCATGCCCTGGCCCTTTCTGCTTGCCGTTCCGCCAGTATTTGCTTCAGTGTGTTGATCAGCTCCATTGGCGCAAACGGCTTTGTCAAGTATCGCGCCGCGCCGATACGCTTCGCTTCATGCATATCCGCGCTGCCGCTCATCGCCGTTACATATACGATCGGAATATGCTTCGTCGCCGCTGAACTTTTCAATCCCATCCCAACAGCGATTCCGTCCTGTTCAGGCATCGCCATATCCAACACAATTATTTCCGGCTGCGTCTCTTCCGCCCTGCTTTGCACCTGCTTTGAGTCGCTCTCGGCAATCACTTCGAAATCCGATGCGCTCAGCATGAACTCAAGCAGTTCCAGATAGCGATCGTCATCATCAACAACCATTACTTTCGCTACTGACATTGATTATCTCTCCATCTCGCTTGCGGCAATTTATGATTCTCTTCCTACTCCCGTGACCATCAGTTGGGGATCAGCATGACCGTACGATCCTTCAACTGCCTCAGAGGTTTGAGCGGCAAACAAATGATACCGCTCCTTCCGACTGGAAATCAAGGCGATGAGGATGCCATCAGGAGTATATGTTTCAAACTTAGTCCCGTTCACCGAAGACACTGCGCAATTCCAAAACTGTGTCGCCCTCTTCGGCGGTGAATTCGCGAAATGCCAGGGCAAACTCTTCTGACCATTCCCAGCGTCCGGGTTCACCGGAGTTGGTATACTTGTATTGGATTTCAACACCTGCCGGTATTTCCAACTCAAGAGTCCAAATGCCGTCTCCTGCGACTTCATCCCCGTGAGTTCCATCGTCATGAAGCTGCACGGTGTTGGGCGTCCATTCACCAAGTTCAGGTATACTCCCCACCACATATATTGCAACGGGCACCTTCTGCGACCTTGCATCACAAATAAATCTCACCTTCCGCGTAACGACGCTGTGCGCCGACACTTCTTCACTCTCCTGCAGGCTCTCTTCGGCAGCGCTTCGGCTGCGATCCAACTCGGGGGCCTCACAGATCGCTCTCTCATGCTTGTTGGATGTAACCGATGAACCCGCCACCCCATATATCGCCAGCATCTCCTCAACGACACCATCGGTAAGATCGCGGCTCTCCAGAACGGATATCGCCGCAAACTGTTGAAGCAAATCCTGCAAATCCTTGATCTCCCCCTTGAAATCGCTCGTTAGACGCGAGATCGCCTCTGTCGGAATATGAATCTGCCCGATTTGCCTTGCCAAAATCGCAGCCCGGCCTTCCCCTGTGTAGGCTTCGAATATCGCGCTCTGCCCGGATTCAATGAGCTGCCGCAGGCGCGGCGTCAAACGCTGTTCGTCCGTAAATTTCGTATTTGAGCACAGGACTACCCAGCCTTCACGACTCCGGATCGCCTCAATCGTCTCCGCCAGTTCGCTCTGAGCCCACGGCTTGCTGAGCAGCGCATCGCAATCGTCGATCAACAGGTATTTCACGTCCCGATAGAAATACCTGAACAAGTTCACTCTCAATCGGCGCATACAATCGAATAAACTGTCCGCAAACGCAGCTCCGGTCGTTAAAATATACTTATCCAGCGGCTCCTTCGCCGTCAGATAATTCGCGATCGCATGCAAAAGATGCGTCTTCCCGCAGCCGTGAGGTCCCTGCAGCAGCAACGGACACGAACGGTCCTCCGGTCGGCCGCTGACTACTGTTCGCGCAAGATTCAACGGATACTGGCAGCCTGCATCCTCGACATACGTTTCAAATGTATAGCTTCGATTAAGCGGAATGCTTCGACCGATATGCGCAAACCTCTCGTCCTGGACAACGGATACTCCCTCCATAAAATCAGTCTCACGCGAATTCGTCTCTGCTGAATACTGCTCCGGAGGCTCACCGTAATGAATATGCAGCGCGTGCTCGATTCCGTCCGTCTTCGCTACAAATACCACAATCTCAAAATCGGTCACTGCTTTCACCGCCGCGTGGGCTTCCCGATCCGCCGGATCAGCCATCGCGAGTACCAGCTTGTTGCCGCTGCGACGCACCGGAATCAGCTTGTGACGATAAGCAACCGCCGCGGGAATATGTCTTATCGACTCGCGGTCAATCTCCACATCTTCCAGCTTCAATGATCGCACTTGACAGGCGTCCGCAAGCAAGGCTGTTGCGTCATCCTCCGATAATACATCCAATGCAGTCAATGCTCGTGACAGGGGAATCCGCTCTTCGCTTGAATATGCCTTCGCTTCTTGCAGTTCTTCAGCAGTAACAATAGCACGCGATACCAATATCTTCTCGAACAAACTGTTCGTAGCTTCTGCTGACATGACTATTCCTTTACTTTCTCTTCATCCTGAAGGCGTATCCTGCGCAAAGCCTCCTGCCCGGCCCAGAACATCGCCTCCGGAGTCGTATCTTCTGTCGCGGATAAAACTGTCGACTCCTGCTCATCACCGATCATCAATAACGCCCGACCCTGTACTTTCAAATACAAAGTCTCAGGCCGCGATTGACTTTGTTCCGTGAATTGCCGAATCTGTTTGCCGATCCACTCCCGCTCCGATTTCTCCTCAGAGGTGCTCGCCTCAAGCTGATCCCGGTTGATCACACTGATCGATTCGATCCCCGGCACCCGCTTTCGCAAAACCTCGATAATCGAGTCCAATCGCTGATTTATTGTCCGCGGCGCATAGGCCTGCATATCCGAAATCAACGCCCGCCGTATGGACTGCTTTGCCGCCAGAATCAAATCCGCCATCGGAAGCCGAATCGTTCTCCCCGGTGGAAGCACATCCTCGTCGATATGATAGGATCCGTGCAGCCACGTTACCAGCAGCTCGAACGCGCGCATGCCTTCGTAGACTTCCTCCGGCGTCACACAGTTCGCATGAACCGCCTGGCCGCGCACCAGCCAGATCGTCCCCGTTGAGGTTGACGTTGTAAACCGCAAAGCGCCGCTGAGCGAGTTGCGATATGAATCTTCCAGAAGAGCGATCACTCCGCACTCCTGCAGACTCCCTATGCTTGCCCTATCTGTACCCATGTACTCGCTTGCCCTTCTGAATAATTCGCTGTCGAATAAGAGTACTTACTGAACGCTGTCGGACAATCTCGACGCGGATGACTTGATTCCGCGAATTTCCATTTCCAGATCGTTTACGTTGGTCGCGTTCTCGATCGCCGTCTCATGGCTGATCATGCCCTTCCGATACAACTGCAGAATCGACTGGTCAAAGGTCTGCATGCCGCGAACACCTCTATCATCCTCAATCAATCCCTGCATTTGCCTCATCTTTTCCGGATCGGACAGACACTCCCGTATCGCCGCCGTACTGATCATGGTCTCGACAATCGGCACCCGCCCCGGCTTGTCCTCGCGCTGCACCAGCCGCTGCGAAACCACCGCCTGCAGCGAGCCCGATAGAATCGACCGCACTTGTAACTGCTCATTCAACGGGAAGAAAGAGATGATTCGGTTGACCGCTTCTACAGCGTTCAATGTGTGCAAAGAGGTCAGCACTAAATGCCCGGTCTCCGCGGCCTGAAGCGCCACCTTCATCGTATCCTGATCACGAATCTCGCCCACCATGATGATGTCGGGATCCTCACGCAACGCATGCACCAACGCCGCATAAAAGCTCTGCGTATCGATCATCACCTCGCGCTGAGCGATGAGGGATTTGCTGTTCTTGAAAATATACTCGACCGGATCTTCGATCGTCAGAATATTCGCACTGCGCCGCTGATTGATATAGTCGATCATCGATGCCAGCGTCGTCGATTTCCCCGATCCCGTCGCTCCGGTTAACAGCACGATCCCCCGCCGGTATTCCGCTATATCAGCCATCACCTTCGGCAGATGCAAATCCGCAAATGACGGAATCTCCGTCTTGATCGCGCGAAACGCCAGTGCCGGAGTGCCCTTCTGGAAATACACGTTTACGCGCACTCGACCGTAACCCGGCACGGAAAGCGCCAAGTCCAGTTCCTTCTCCTGTGAAAACTTCTCAAGCTGCTTCGACGTCAATGCCTCGGTAATCAAGGAGTTCATTTCGTCCTCCTTGATCAACTCAGGCCGCGTCCCAAATAAGTCTCCGTCAATTCGAAGCACCGGCACACTGCCGACTCGCAAGTGAAGATCCGATGCCTTCTTCTTGAAAAGTAATTCAAGTAGCCCTCGCAGATTCATGTTCCTGCCCTTCCCTAATCTTGCCCGCGGAATGGATTAGTATCATCATCCGAGTGCTCAGAACCATGATCCGCTGATCCCATCTTGCCCTGAATCTCTCGAATCTTTTCGTCTGCCTGTCCTCGCGGACTTGAATGTCCCCGGATCGTCTTAAAGCACTCAAGCGCTTCGCTCAAATTGCCCAGCAACTCGTGAACCTCGCCCAATTGAAAATGCAGTTCAGAATTGTCTTCCCCCGCATCAGCTGACGACTTCCGCTCTGCCTCAAGCAGGTTAAGTGCCCGCTGCAGATCGTTCATGTTCTGATAGCAGTTCGCCAAGCCCAGCGTCGACTTATATCTGTATGTCGGATCGCGTCGAGCATTCTCATACTCCGATATCGCCGCATCCCAAAGACTCATTTCTGTATAGACGACTCCCAGATCATAATGATCCTTCCCCTCGCCGGCCGGCAGCTCGTCCTGTACGTCCTCCACAGGCACTTCAAAATCCGAATCCAACGACGGAGCCGTATTGAAATCATACGACGGAGCCTCAAAACTCGGTCGAATCACATTCACATCCTCTTCGTCTGACATGTCCTTCGTTCCGCCCAGCATTGCCAGTCCATCCCTGCCTTCCTGAGTCTCAAACCCTGTGCGAGAACCGGGCTCCACGGTCGATTCTATTATGTCCGAATCGCCACTCTCATCAGTGGCCGGAAGGCTCTCCGGCTCCTCCAACTTCCGCTGGAGATACGCCTCGACCGTCCGTTCAAGCTCAACATCCTCAATCCCGGATTCCTTATAAAGACTGCGAATCTCATCCAGTAAGTGCGCATGACGGATATCACACTCAATCACCTTCTTGAAAAGTGATTTCATGTCCGGCTCCGAACGATGAGCCGCCAGCTTCAAATAGCTGCGAAACGTCGCCAGGCAATCCGCATAGTATTCCATCCCGAGGTACGCCTCCGCAAGCAGCAGGTTGGTATCCTCCTCCTCCGGCGAATAACGAAGCATCTTGCGTCCGATGCCCAGCACACTGTCATATAAGCCCTCCAGCGAGAATCCCTCTAACGCATGCCGCCAGGATTCCATCGCCTGCGTAATCGACTTATTCGATGCATGCAGATCGCCCACTAAATTCCACAGAGCGAAATCCCGTTCATTGGACTTTAACTGCTGTTCGTAATACTCCAGAGCTTTTTTCCAGTTTCTCTTGCGAATGGCTTCGCGTGCCGTCTTTTCTGGATCGGATTTCCGACTTAACGAAAGGTTCATTGCCTTACCTTATCCTAACTGATTTGGCGCCATGCGCCGCGCTGTATTGTATGCACTCGCGGAGTGCCCGGAGGCCAGTTGCCCGGCTGCAATAGGTCCGTATCAAATCCCCAGTTTCTGCCGGGCGCCGTGTAGAAACTCCCGTAGCTCCATGGAGCTGTCGCATGCTGGCTGTACCAAAGATCAATGACGCTGCCCCGGTAGCTCACCGTGCGCCCCGACCAATTCTCGAGAAATCTGAATAAGTTCTCAAACCCGCCGCTGTAGGTACTGCCTTCAATCGTTCCCACATGACCGGTCATCACACAACAGTTGATATTCATGTTTGACGCAGTACGATAACTTAATGACTTGTTCGAATTCCCGTCATTCCAGTTCGGCGATAATAGAGTTATGGCATCACAAAGCAGAGCTGATCCGCGCTTCGTCGTGCTGTTATAATTACTCTGCACATATAAAGGCAAATCGGTCGCTATTGTCAGTCCGCCAGACGGAAGCGACGATCCGTTCTTGATCCTTACTGCCGGAAAATCTCCCGACGCCGAACTGATATAGACAATTCCATTCGGAGGCACATAGTTGCCCGCGATCATCGCGCTGACATCGACTTCCACCACATCCACCCATTTGTTCTCGCGGTCATCATAGAATTTGTCCGTCCTTAACGTATAAACTCCCGGCTGACTGAGCACATTCCCCAGACTATCAGTCAAGACACCGTCAAGATACCGTACCGACGCTTTGTACCAATACTTCTGATCCCGTTCGGTTGCGCCGTCTCCCGGATCGGGCCGCTCAACAATGACATGCTGATCGGCTGCCGGCGGCAAGGGAAGCTTCAAAGTCGCAAGCCCGTGCGCCTGATCCCGCATCATCCCTCCCCAAACCTCAAGCGCTTCGGATGCCCAACTCGCTTGCCGATTGTCCAGCCAGTAGGCTCCTCGATTCACATCCTGATAGACTCCCAATGCATCCTTGATCCGTACATAACCAGGCGGATCTCCCATAGTGCGGTCCTTTCGATGATGCCAGTACTTGCCGACCGCCGTTACATATGAATCACAATAGATTCCCGATTCAGCGCCCATATACAGATCGCCGTTGGTATGCACGCGCCCGGCAAACGTCATATTCGGACCGGGAAAGATCTCCAGATCATCATCGTAGAAGATACCGAACTGGAACAACGGAATATACTGGTGCTGGATTTCACGATTGATCGCCGTGCTTCGACGCTCACTGCTGACCCTTGCTTCGATGTTGTATCGCTGCACGAAACCGTACAGCCCGATATAATCGCCGCTCGTAATAATCTCCGAGGACGTTGTCCCCGCCTTCTGTATCTGGTAGTTCTCTAGATAGTAGCCCTCCAGATAAGGCTGCGACAATTGATCCAAATCTTCCTGTACAGGATCCAAATTGTTCAACAGCAGCGCGCGCAACTCATTGGACCCCCACTCCACTGCAGCCTCTGCCGCATAGAAGGTGCGGGTCTCATCAAGTTCGACCGAGGTCACCTTGGTCTGACCGATTGAATTCAGTGATGCCGTGGTGGAGACAAACATCAGTCCGCACATCATCACTACTGCCGCTAAGAGTACCATGCCCTGCTCTTTCTGTCCTGTGCCTTTTTCCTGCCCTTCTCGCCCGCTATGTCCTGCTGCCATGAGAACCTCCTGCAACGAGAAGCTTATGCGTCAATATTTAAATTCCTGCCGCGAATTAAAAACCGAAATACCATCCTACGGTAGTTATCGTACCAGTAACTGCCGTCGGGAGTATAAACCATCTCCGGATAACCCTGCTCCTCTTCAGCGGAACGGGTCACCAATGTCACTTCCACAGCCGTCACTCGAATCCGCTGCCCGGGCGTCAGTGTCACTCCACCCGTTTCCAAGTATTCGGGAATCGGATTGCCATCCGCATCGAAATACGTAAACATCAGATGATCGACATTGTTCGCAATTGTCTTCGACATCGGCTGACCCCACTCAACCGAATCTCTGGACCACTCCCAAATCTCCTGTTTCAGAAGATCATCCTCAAGATAGAAATGAACCGTCTCCGTCAGACTGTCAGCGTCATAATCCGATGTCATCACCAGCTCATAGGTGTTCGCATACTCGAAATTATCGCGCAGTCCATTGCTCCATATCTGATCCGGAATGTCCATATCAATATCATTCGAATCACCGTCTATGTCGGCGGGCGCGATTAGCCCAACTAACCGTAAATCCCGCGCTAACCTGTTCGCCGCCATCCGGCCCTCTTTGTTCGCCACGCTGCGACTCTCTTCGGAATGCGCACTCTTCGCCGCAACATAATACATGCTGAATAACGATGTCAATAGCATTGTGCCAAGCGTCATCGCGATCACCATCTCGACAAGCGATGTCCCGGCGCTTATACTCCTCCAAGCCCTGTTTGCCCTGTGCCCAGACTTTCTGCTTTTCATAACTGCTCCTGTCAAGTCGTTTCCGGTCACAGTTGGGCGACCATGGTTGTCGCTTGCGCGCAGCGGCGGTCGTTCTCAAAATAGATGTTCACGACAATCTGCTTCACACTGCCGCCGAATTGAGTTACAAGGATCTCTTTCCGGAAATCCGGATGATCCGGATAATCATACCAATACTCGCCGGTCTCCGATTCAATAGCTGAGTACGCTTGATTTCGCATCCGCTCCATCTCAAGCTGCAATAGTGTGTTGGCAATATCCATGCGCTCACTATAACGGCTCGATTTCGCGGTCGCGACAAAGGATGACATCACCACTACGAGGCCGACTACCACTATAAAAGCGGTCATCATCACCTCGAGCAGGCTGACTCCTTTTTGCATGCTTTTTCTGATCTTCATCATTTTATCCCTGTCTATCTTCACTGTCTTATCGTAATGCTTGCGCTAATCCTACTGAAAACGTCCACGCACCCGATGAAGTCGTCGATACTTCTCCGGCCAGCGAATAACCGTCCGGCATCCGGTACTCAAGACCGAACAGCCCGCGAATATCTTGTTCGCCGTCCGAATAACTGTCTTTGCCGCTCGCCGACGGCACAACCTGACCGTTGAAGAATGTCGTGTAATCACGTGTTCCGAATAAATACGGCTTCTGAATGCCTGCGTACGGCACGATGTTGCTTATCTTATATCCGACCGCGACCGTCGGCGTAATTTCCTGCCAGAGATACTTGCTTGAAATACTCTTGTTGGCTTTTGCCGTCGATGCTTCCGCGCGGTATCCGGTATAATCAAGCGATGCAATCACCTGATAATCCGCTTCGGAGGGAAAACCCGCCCGCAATCCAACTCCCCAGGCCAGCGAAGGACTGCTGGAGTATTCCGAGAATCCCCCCCCCAGCTCATCGAATGTCAGATCAGCCGCGCCCAGCTTGACATCCATGTCAAGCATGCTGTCCAAACCATAACGCCCGATCAGAAAAAGCCGCCTTGACGTCATACTGCTGCGCTCCGATTCTCCTTCCGCAATCGGAACCTCCATCTCTGCCTGTGTTCCCTCCACCGTCATGCTCGTAATCTGCTTGCCGATGGTGAACAGCGGACCGCCGACCATCGCGGACCCTGACGTTGCGAACAGCAGGATGCAGCCCAAGGCGATGAAAACTGTGCGATTCATATTTGCCTCTCGTTTTAGATCTTCTTACCGGTTATCACTTCTCCCGCTCCCCTTATTCGGGTGGCAGTGATGCCCGCAACGTAAATGTCTCGGTGAATGCATAAGCGCTGCCGTACGTCGCCTCTACATTAATAAGGACCGGCGTCGCTGCGTCGTCATCGCTGAGCGACAAACTGTTGAAGAAGCTCACCGTAAATGACGTATCTCCTGGACAAGGCACAATGATCTGGTTCGGATAGACATTCCCGGAACTTGCCGAGAAGGTTATCGCTGTTCCCGTCACCATCGGCCAGAAATTCCAGTCATACAACGCCAGTCGAATCAGTGCATTCTCGCCGATAAACAGCTCACGCTCATTCGGATCTCCGTCCACGGAAACGTCGCGAATGAACAGCAGCGGCTGACTGTAATCGAAAATCACGTTCGTTGTCGCCCAGACATGGACACTGTCTCCGGTCGCGTCAACACCGGCGCTCCGCGCCATTACCTTCGCCATGCCATCCTGATCCGGAACGCCCGAACAAAGAATCGTCGTTCCAAGATTCGGATCGGTCAGTGTATTCAACCACCGCGAGATCGTCGGCAGCGGATTTCCTGAGTACAATGTGACTGAGGCAAATCCGGATGAATCCGTATAGCCGGTCGACGTCGTAATCACACCCCCCGATGTCGTGAAATACACTGCCGTCCCCGGCGTTACCGGGTTATTATAACGGTCGCCCACAAGCGCCGTGATGCGTACCGAATCTCCAACGATATTCATCCCGAACATATTACACGGACTCGCGCCCAATGACATATGACTCGTCAAACATCCGCTGGAAACATCTTCAATGTAGGGCGGTCCCGCATGAATCAGAATCTCCGTCGAAACCGCCGAAATTCCTTCACAAATCGCACGAATTCTCGCGGTTCCCGATATCGTTCCACTGTTGTAGGAAACAGTTGCTTCACCGTTAATCGTCGGAATCGCATCTGTCGATGACAGGAAGTCGCCTCCGCCAGGTGAATTGTTGATATTGAAAAATACCTCCGTGCCGTCAATGACCGGATTGTTGTTCGCGTCAAGCACCAGCGCCGTTACCAGCAAGGTCTCGTTGCGGCCGCTCCCGCGCACTCCGACCGAACTCGGGAAGTACGACAATAAAATACTGTTCGGTTCGCCCGGAATCAGATAAAGCGTATAATTGCCTGATGCGTTGCCGGCCGTCGCCGTAATTTGCGCCGTTCCGGTCTGTGATGAACTGAATGGCACTGCCGCGACGCCATTCGCATTCGTTGTCTTGCTGGACGTGATGTTCCCGATCGTCGTGGCGAACTGCACTTCCACATTAGGCAGCGCGTGACCGACCGCGTCCGTCACTGTGGCATAAATGCTGTCCGTCTCGATGCCGTCCGCGCGTAAACTGTCGGATGCCGCGCTCAGTGTTACCACAGCCGGCGGTCCGACCGTATAAATAATCGTCACACTGTCGCGCACCGTCTGAATCTCTTCCGCCCACACCACGATCTGAACCGTATCCGGCGTTGAACTTGATGTCAGCGTATTGAGCGCAACTCCATTCTCAGTCGTTCTCAGATTCTCCAGCGATCCACTTTGCGGCGGAATGCTGTACCGCACCTGCGTCCCGTTGGGAACCGGATTGCCGTTCTGATCCGTCAAAACCGCCGTCAATGTTGAATAGGAAGCATTATCAGCCAACAAAATCGTCGGCGATGCCGTCAATGACAGCGTCGTCGGAGTCGATTCGGCAAACGTCACGGTCGTCTGTGCAGTCAGGGTGCTGCCGAAGCTCGCCGTCACAGTCGCCGTTCCCGTCTGAGTTGACGCCGAAAGTGTCGCTGACGCGACGCCTGACGCATTCGTCAGCGCTGAATTCGCGATCGTACCGCGATCCGTTCCGAAATACACCGTCACGCCGTTTACCGCGATCTGGCTCGTTGTCTCGTAGACATGCACATCGATCCGCGAAGGCGAACCGCCGTCGGCGATTACCGTCTGCGGAGTCGCGCTCACGTCTAGAGTTACGCCCCGCAATTCGATATCAATCGAAGACTCCGCTGTCCCCGCGGTCGCTGTCAGTATGGCCGTAATATCGCTGTTCAACGCAACGCTTGTGAATGTTATTGTTGTCGCTCCTGCGAAATTCGTTGTCGTCTGACGGGGCGCCCACGTGATATTCTCCGCCGTCCACACAACCGGCGCATTGACCAGCGGAACACCCAGTTCATCATAGATATAGCCGGTTATTTGAGTCGTCGAAACGCCGTCCGCCCGCAGGCTCGTGCTGGTCGCTTCCAGAATGGCCGACGCCGGATAGGGCGAATAGAAATTGACCGACACCGTGTCCGATAACAGATTGCCGTAGCGGGCAATCACCATCGCGTCGCCAACCACGTCACCCGCCGTCAATGTGGTAACAATGATTCCGGATTCGTTTGTCGCGACCGATGCGGGGATATATCCAAGCGAGGTTCCGAAATTAATAACGGCGTTCGGAATCCCCACCATGCTGGTCGTCTCGCGAAGCTGCGTCTGCACGGAAACACTGGACACACCGTTCGCCGGGAGCTGCTGGATCGTGGTTGAAATATCAATAATAATACCTCGCGATTCGATCACCACGGAATCCGAGGCCGACGCGCTGCTTGATGTTATCGTACAGGCCGCGTCGCTGTTCGTCGCCGGTGAACGATAGAGATTCGTTGCCAAGCCGTCTTCGTCCGTCAGCGAACTTGCGCTGAGCAGTGAACCCGGACCGTCGATAGCCCAGTTAACCTGCACTCCGCTCACCGGATGACCGATCTGATCCGTGATCAGTGTTGTCAACTCGGATGTGGCGACTCCATTGCCGAGTATCGAGCTTGCTTCCGCGGTCAGATCAAGCACGGAAGCCGCAGGCGCGAATTGCATGATCCGCACGGTGTCCGTAATCAGATTCCCATAGCGGGCGATGATCTCGGCTTCTCCGATCTCATAGCCGGCTGTATAGGTCAGCCGTGCCGTTCCGGTTGAATCGGTCGCCACGGATGAATTAATCAATCCGAAATTCGATCCGATTGCAATCGAAGCGTTCGGCACACCCATGAATGTCGATGTTTCCTGGAGTCTTAACGTCAGCGTTGCCGTCGAAGATCCGTTCGCCGGAAGCTGAGAGGCATTCGAATTCATCGCAAGGTTCACACCGCGCTGCAAAATTGTCTCGTCAACGCTTGCGCCGTCAATGGCAACCGTAATCAATGTCGCCTCGTCTTCGGCGAGAGCTGAACTCCTGAATACGGATACTGCGACTCCGAATTCATTCGTTAGCACGGTGAGCGGATTGAAACTGCCGCTGCCGATGGACTCGAATTGCACCGCAACGTTCGGTACCGTTTGATTGCTGGCATTATAAACAGTCGCTGTCACTAAGGTTGTAGCGACGCCGTTCGCCAGGATAGACTCATCCTGTATATCCACAACCAAGTATTCAGCTATCGTATTGGTCAGATCGATATTCGTCTGATCGCTGAGTGTCTCGCCATAGGTACAGGTTATCGTTGCCACACCCGGTGTCGTCCCGGCATGATAGGTCGCTGTCGCGATGCCGCTCTCATTGGTCGTGGCAAACTGCTGCACCGACCCGGAATTGGCCGCAAACCGCACCGATCCGCCGATCACTGCCAAACCGCTCGAAGTCTCCCGTATTGTTGCGTTGACCTGTGCTGTGCTTTCCCCGTCGGCGGGCAGGCTCTGTGGATTGACGGCAACTTCAACGGTCACGCCGCGCATCGGAATCACCAAATCATCACTGTATTGACCGGAAGTCACTGTCACAGTCTGCGATTCATTCGTGACGGAAGCGCCGCTGTAGAACAACGCGGTCGCCGTGCCGAGACTGTCTGTAGTCAGGGTCTGCGGAACCAACTCGCCGATTCCGGCGCCCGCTTCCCATTCCACTTCCGCTCCCTGTACCGGCAGCCCGTGAGAATCACCGATATATGCGCGCACTAATGTCGATGAAATGCCGTCGGCAAGAATGTACGGATCCTCCGCGGAAACCACGACACTGTTTGCAGCGGGAGCCGTGAAACTGACTTCCGTATAACCGGACGCCTGACTGGACGACGCGATGATCGCGCACGATCCCTGCTGGCGTCCTGTTCTTAGATTGGAAATAAACACACCCGAAGTATTCGTGAATCCCTGCGCGGGAGTCATCGTGCCCAGGGTCGATGTCACTGAAATCGAGACACCGCCGCCTAACGGATTACCATAGGCGTCCACGACTCTGCAGGTCACCGTCGTGCTGCTCACTCCGTCCGCCGGCAGTGATATCATTCCCGGCGTCACTTCGATGGAGGATGCTTCTCCCGCAACATAAGTCGCGATCGCATCATCCGTCGCGTCACCGGCTGAGGCTGTGATGATATCTGTCGTCGCGGCGGTTCCGCTGATGAGGGTTGCCGTCGCATAGCCATTGACCGTCGTAACCGTTAAAACCGAACTCGTCGGGAGGGCAAAGCGAGAAGCATACGAGGAACTGATGCCTTTGACGCTCCCCGCGTAATTAACTTGCTTTGATGTCTTCGCCGAAAATCCCTCGTCCAGCCTGCCCGCGTGGCCGCTGCGATGCGAAGCCACTGGCGTAATCTGTGTAATCTGGCCGTATTGAGAACTGAAGAGAACCTCGGTTCCATCAGATACCGGACTCGTGTTTTCGTCAAGTACCTGAGCCCTCAGCACCGCCTCACTGAATCCATCCGCGCTTAGAATCTGCGGCGTAATTGACAGCGTCACGCTCCATGGAGTCGAAGGAGTCAGATAAATCGTCGTGCTCCCCTGCACATCCGTGTTCGTCGCTGTGATCGCTGCCGGACCTACCGTCAATCCCGCGCGGAACTGTGCGACTGCATGGCCGGTCGCATCCACCGATGCGGATTCCGTGATCGTCCCGCCGATCGCCGAAAATCCTATGGTCGTCCCCTGAATAGCCGGATTCCCGAATATATCGCTCACGGTTGCGACAACGTTTGTCGTACTCGAATTGTCCGCAACCAGTGTGTCTTCCGCCGCGGCAACCATTATGATTGCAACCGGTCCCGGAGTTACCGTCACATCCACCGCCCCGTTCACGCTGCCCGCCGTTGCCGTAACCGTGATCGTACCCGTTGTATTCGGGGCGTACAAAGTCGTCTTCGCATCGCCGCCGACAGTCTGCGCCGTTAAATTCGAAAGCGTCCCGCCGTTCGTCGAAAAGAGCACAAGCGTGTTATCCTGGATCGGCTGGCCGTTCTCGGCAAATACCTTCGCCGTAATCACCGCACTGTCCAAACCCGCGCTGATCTGCGCCAGCGACGAAGTCACATCGACTTGTCCCGCCGGATACGGCTCAATGAAAACAACCGAAATCGAATCCCGCGTCTGATTATAAGTCGCCGTCACAACCGCCGTTCCGATGAACGCCGTCGAACTTAAGCTCACCGTCGCCACGCCTTGATCATTAGTCACGGCGGGAGACGTAATTAATCCCGCGGTAGACGAGAACGAAATCGTCGCTCCCGATACGGGATTGTTCTGTTCGTTGCGCAGGCGCGCATGCACCGCTGTCGACGATGCGCCGTTATCCGCGAACAAGGTATCATCCGCGACGTCGATGCTCAGCAGTCCGCCGATGGTTTGACCCTGTGATCTCACCGGAATCACCAGATTGTAAACATCCGCCATGCTTAACAGCTCGGCGCTGAAATTCACATTGCCCGTATCCGGCGGCGCCGTATAATTGGTACGCGCGCGGCCATAATTGTCCGTGGTGATGGTCGTGTCCACCGCTCCACTCTCGAATGTGCCTCGATTCACCATGAACCGGACATCTTCGCCCGGCGTCGGCTCGCTGTTCTCATTCACGACATAGGCATCCAGAACCGCCACTCCCTGAGGACTGAGCACCTCGGGATTGACCGTCACCGTGTCGATGAAGTTAAGCACACCTTGGCCGGATGTGACCGGACTTAGATCACCTTTTTGCTCACAGCCATACCATAATGCTATGCTGAGCAATGCTCCGACCGGAAGCCAAAATCCAATGGGTAAACGGCTACGCATACCGTTCTCTCCTTGATCTATCCACAATTATATTCTTTCAGCTTGTATAATAACGAGCGATGCGAAATCTCTAACAGTCTCGCCGCCCGCGTTCGATTGTTCTGCGTCTCGCGCAAAGCGCGCCGAATCAGCTCCTTCTCGACCTCCGGTATCAGCTCCGCCAGCGTCTGCTTGATGCTGACTCGCTCATCCGGAATGTCCAGACTGAAACTGCTCTCATTTTCCAGTTCCTGCTCATCGGGCAGGCTTACCTGAATGTACTCTGAATCTGCCAAAACGACCGCTCGCTCTATTTTGTTCTGCAGTTCTCTGACATTTCCCGGCCAGTGGTAGTCCTGAAGCTTGGCCAGCATCTCATCCGAAATCTTCAGCGGCTCTCGATCCCGGCAAAAGATCCGAATGAACAGCCTTGCCAATCCGGGAATATCGTCTTTTCTTTCTCGCAGCGGCGGCACATGAATCGGAAATATATTCAAGCGATAGAATAAATCTTCCCGAAACCGGCCCGCTGCCACTTCCTTCTCCATCGCTCTTGACGAAGTCGCGATCACCCGCACTTCCGTATGACGCTCCTCGACCTCCCCTAACCTTCTGAATTTCCCCGCCTGTAATACCCGCAGCAGCTTCGCCTGCAGCATCAGCGGAAACTCGCTGATCTCATCCAACAGCAGCGTTCCGTCGTGCGCTTCCTCGAAGATCCCCGGCTTCGTCTTGCTCGCTCCGCTGAACGCGCCTTTTGTATGACCGAACAGCTCCGACTCCAGCAAAGTCTCCGGCACTGCCGCACAGTTCAGCGTTACCATCCGCTCGTTGCGGACGTCGCTGTTCAAATGAATCAGCCTCGCAACCTGCTCCTTGCCCGTCCCCGATTCACCGGTTATTAAGACCGTGCTTCTGTGCGGTGCGATCCTGAGTATCTGAGTGATGACGCGCTGCATGACCGCTGACTCCCCGATAAAATTCCCAAGCCGCGGCTCGGCAACGAACTTCGCCTTCATCACTTCTTCATATGCCTTGACGTCTGCGTTAATAGGTGCCCTCTCAAACTTAAATAGCACTTTCAGTTCCGGCTCGGAGGTCCGACCCTCGCACTTATTTGCAAGGTGTATGCCATGCCGCTTTGTATTTTCTTGTCTTAAGCCCCGCAACAACTTGCACATTCATAGCACTCGAACATCCCCCGCTTTGCGCACTCTTTTGCGAGGGTGCCCGGAGCTTGTTGCCTTGCCCGGCTGCGCCCTGCTTTAAGAAAACTTAAAGCCCCCGGACTTCGTCCGAGGGCTCTAATGCTTTCTTTGATGAATCGTGCTTCAGTAAGCTTCCCGTTGCTTACTGGATAACCACACCTTCTGGTGTTGCCTCCAGCACCGTCCCGGCATTGTCATGCGCCGTCACCTCAATAGTATAGGTCGTCGGAGTGCTGGCACCGTCATAGGTGTACGTAAATGCCGCAAAGTTGTCGCCGGTGGGCAGTGACATATACGGATTGCCCTGCGGATCTACCAGTGTCGTCACGGCTGTCGCCAGTGTTAAGGCCGCCGGATAGTCGGCATTGTCGATTTCGAACATTCCAAGAGCCTGACGGAACAGGTCAACATCGGCCCGAGCCGCTCCGACACGAGCACGATCCTGGGCGCCCATGAACCGCGGTACCGCTACTGCCGCCAGAATACCGATGATCACGATCACGACCAACAACTCGATCAGGGTGAAACCCTTGCTGTTCATTTTTCTGCGAATAGACTTCATTTTACTTCCTCACACACGTTTAACGGAGAATGTTAACAGTTATTTTCGTTTTCACTCGATGATGTATTTTCGCAAGCGATATGCCACACTGAAAAAGATTCGCAACTCAATAAAGAACAACGGCTGAATCTGCATCCACTCGCTGTTGAACCGCCTGCAATCCTCAACACAGCGTTGCGTTTCGCATTCCATGTTTGCATCCCGCCACGTCGGCGAGACTGTTTCCTCCTTATCTGGGAGGCGTTATCCCGTAACGAAGCAGCTTCCGGTAGATTGTCGAGGGATCGATCCCCAGAATCTCCGATGCCCTTCTTTTCTGCCAACCCGTCTCTTCCAGCACATGCACCATATAGTTCTTCTCGACTTCTTCAAGTGACTGCATCGCCGCTCCGCTGGGCATCTGGAAGCTCTCAGTCTGAAGTCCGGTCAGCTTGGCGGGAAGACTTACAGGCTCTATAGTATCCGCATCGGTCAGAATAACGATCCGTTCTATCGTATTCTCCAACTCCCGTACGTTCCCGGGCCACTCATAAGCGAGAAAAACCCGCTGAGTCTCACTGCTTAAGGATTTCGGCGCCAACTGATTGCGCTTGCAGGCCCGCCTCAAAAAATACTCCGACAACTCCAGAATATCATCCGGACGCTCGCGCAGCGGCTTGATATGAATCGGAATCACCGACAACCTATAATATAGATCCGGCCGGAAATCTCCCGACTTCTGCTTCCGCTCTAAATCAGCATTGGTCGCCGCAATCACTCGAACATCAATTGATACCGGCTTGGTCGCGCCGATCGGCAGCACTTCGCGCTCCTGCAGCGCGCGTAGCAGCTTCACCTGCAAAGCCGGCGACATATCTCCAATCTCGTCCAAAAACAGCGTCCCGCCGCTGGCTACCTTGAAAAGACCTTCCTTATCCCGAATCGCTCCTGTAAAACTGCCCCGGCGATGACCGAACAGCTCACTCTCCAATAAGGTATCCGGCAAGGCCGCGCAGTTAACCGTCACAAAATCACTGTCCGCGCGGGTCGAACATTCATGAATGTACTGAGCCACGAGCTCCTTCCCGGTCCCCGAGTCGCCCGTAATGAGAATCGTCGAATCCGAAGGAGCCACTCGCCGTACCAGTTCAAGCATCACTCTGGTCTCCTCGGAATTGCCCATAATCTTCAGCTCCGCCGCGCCTTCGGCCTTTAACTTAGCCTTTAACCTGCGATTCTCAGACTTGAGGGCGATCCCTTCCAGCGCCTTCTGCACAACCACGCGAATCTCTTCCACCTGCAGCGGCTTCGTCACGTAATCCGCGGCTCCCATTCTCAGCGCTTCCACTGCCGATTCCAGCGATGCATATGCCGTCATAACGATGACTTCCAGCATCGGAAACCGCGCCTTGCACTCAGCCACCAGCTCCAATCCGCCGATCTCCGGCATCCGCAAGTCGGTAATCATCAGACGAAACGTATCCTCTTCGAGCGCTTCCAACGCCTCCTTTGCCGAGGTTACCGACCGCGTCTCGTAGCCGTCTTCGCTTAACAGCAAAGTCAGAAACTCGCAAAGATTCGCTTCGTCGTCTACTATTAGTATCTTGTCTTTTCGCATAGCACTATTTATAATGGTTTCGCTTTCCACACTATTTTATCGCGCCGATCATATCGAACATCGGCAGGTACATCGACACCAGCAAGCCACCGATGACGCCGCCCATCAAGACGATCACCACCGGCTCAATCAGCGATGTCATCGCCTCGACGGCCGCATCCACTTCCTCATCATAAAAGTCCGCAATCTTTTCCAGCATCTCAGCCAACCGCCCGGTCTGCTCGCCGACTGCGATCAATTGACAAACCATCGCCGGAAAGACTCCGGTGTCCATCAATGGCTTGGTAATGTTGCTCCCTTCCGTCACGCTCTTTCGCACCTTGTCAATCCCGTTTCGAATGACAACGTTCCCGGCTGTCTTCGCCGTAATCTCCAATCCATGAAGAATCGAAACCCCTGATGAAATCAGCACGCCTAAGGTTCGCGTGAACCGCGCCACCGCCGTCTTGCGAATCACATTGCCGATCACCGGTGCCTTCAACAAGGCCTTGTCAACGACCGCCCGGCCGTTCTCCGTCTTATACCACTTTCGAAAAACAAAGAATGCCACAATCATCGCCGCCATCCCGGGCACCAGCGTCGCCTGTACAAATTCCGACAGCTTCATCACGAACTGAGTCGGCTTCGGAAGTTCCGCCCCAAGATCCGCGAACATCTTCGCGAACACCGGAATAACCTTCACCAGCATGAAGATCGTCGCGCCCACCGCTACCGCTGCGATCACTGCCGGGTAGATCATCGCGCCCTTGACCTTTCGCGCGAGCGCGTGCGCCTTCTCAAGGTAGATCGCCAACCGGTTGAACACCATCGCCAGCGCGCCGCCCGTTTCGCCCGCCTCGACCATATGCACGAAAAGATTATCGAATACATTCTTATGCCGCGACATCGCCTCGGAGATCGTCGAACCACCGGAAACCGAATTGTGCACCTCAGCGATCGTCCTGCGAAAACTCTTGTTCTGCATCTGATCCACAAGAATCTGCAGACACTGATCGATCGGCAAACCCGCGTTAATCATCGTGCCGAACAGCCGGGCAAAGATCTTCA
>JAHIZR010000177.1 GCA_018814465.1 bacterium
CCTGAACAGATCAAAGTTCGGCATCCCTTGCGCGTTGCTGTCGGCATAGTTGGTGGTAAAAATAATCCATTCGCCGGAGGGATGAACATAAGGACAGAAACTCGCCGACCCAAGCTGCGTGATCTGCCGCTGATTGCCGCCGTCAGTATCCATAATCCACAAATCCAGCGTCACCGGAGACACCGCCTGCATTTCCCATAAATGATTCCACTGGCCTAATTCATAGGGATTCGCCGGATGAAAGGCGCGATAGATGATATGCTTGCCGTCGGGAGAAAAGAACGGTCCGCCGTCGTAACCCACCGTCCACGTCAACCGCTGCACATTGGAGCCATCGATACTCATCTTATAAAGTTCCAGATCGCCGTCACGACCTGATGTCCAAACAATCTCTTTGCCGTCCGGTGAGACCGCCGCTTCCGCGTCATAACCGGGCGTTTCTGTGAGTCGTTGGAGGTTCGAGCCGTCAGCCTTTGATTTGTAGACATCGAATTCCGACAAGCCCCAAACATATCCTAACGAACGGTCCGGCTTCTTTGGGCATTCGGAAGCATGCTCATGCGTCGAGCACCAGATCACTTCATCGGTACCCGGAATATAAAACGAACAGGTCGTCGCGCCTTTGCCCGTGCTGACCAGCTTGATGTTTTCGCCGTTCAGATCCATCGTGAAAATTTGATCGCACTGATAATCGTCACGCGTGGACTGAAAGATAAGTCCTGTGCCTTCAACATTGAAATAGGCTTCCGCATTTTCGCCGCCGAAAGTCAATTGCCGCACGTTCTTCAGGTGCGTCTCGCCTTCATACCACAGCGGCTCCGTGGTTACTTCCTGCGCGAACACCGCACAACTCAGCAATAGCACTGTCAAGAAAATCATTATGTGACCCTGCTTTCCTTTAGTTTTTAATAAAATATTCTTTCTCGATCACAACACCCATCCGTTCCATATCCGCCAGCATGGTTTCCGGACCAGTCAGCAATCCCATCATATGAATTCCCGGCTTACGCGCGGTTCCGGTCAGTAGTTGTTTGATCATCGAAACCGTCGGAATGACTGTGAATTCGTACTCATCCTCGTGCCGCAGGAACATGCTGTAATGAGCAGGCTGTCCGCCGTGAGTGCCCGCTGCCTCCAACTGCAAAACCGTTCCGAACGGAGCCTTCGCAAATGTTCTGGTCGCCCACGAGAGCAAATGTCCCAATGGCTTAGCGCTGAGTTTCGGTGCGAACTTCGCTCCCAACAACAGCAGCGGCGTCACAAGATAATCCGCGAACCAATTCCAGCCCGCGATAAACAGCCCCGTATGCTCCAACTCCGGAATCAAGTCGGGCAGCGCGCGCATTTCCGGCAGTGTCATCGGATAAGTCGTCAGCCTACCGAACCCGTGCTTGAAATCGAATTTCGGAAACTCTCTCGCTTTCAGAACGCGCCACTGGCCATCGACAAACGCATCCGCCTGATAGTCGCCGAACATCTCGATCAGTTCCATGATCCCCGATGAATAGGGGAAACCGCCCTCCGGTCTGACAATCGCTCCGACATTGGCGGTCGTCAATTGATCGAACTGCGCCGCCGCATATCTGACCAACGCCGCCGGAACACCCGGATGAAAACCGGCCTGAATCACGAAACAGCATCCTGCCGCTGCGATCTTCTCCCGCAACCGCTGCTCCGCTGTCAGCAGTTCATTCGACAACTGCATGTCGATCCAATCCGTCCGCCCCGCGATACAAGCTTCGATCAACCGCCGGTTATGCGCTCCCGGCGCGGTTGCATTAACGAGCAGATCCGCATCCGCAATCAGCGCGTAGATCGCATCATCACTGGCGGCATCCAGCACATGCGTTGTGATGCGGCTCCGCGTCTCTCCACTCACATACTTTTCCGCTGTTTCCGTCACGCGCTGCGAATTTCTGCCGACCAGCACCAGCCGCGCATCCGTCTCCGCCAACAGAAGCCGTACCAGCTTCTGTCCTGCTAATCCATAACAGCCGACGATGATGATCTTGGCGGATGCCTTAACGGAATCCACGAATCGATCTCCTGCAAATATTTTTTATTTCGGTGCGGCCAGTACGGCGTAAGTCACCTGCTCCTCGCCTTCGCGGATGTAATGCACTTCCACGGTATCGCCGGGCGCATAGGTTTTCAGCGCGAACACCAGATCATACAGATTATTCAAAATCACATCGCCCATCTTCGTCAGCAAATCGCCTTTGCGAATGCCGGCATTGGCCGCTGGACCGCCTTCCCGCGCGCCGGACAAAAGCACACCGATAAGAGTATCCGGCTGCGCAAAATCGGGAATCGAACCGAAAGACACGCGATAGGCGCCGCCGCCGGGCGACTGCGGCGCTTCCGCCTTCACATAGGTTAGATCTGTGGGATGATCTGCAATCCCTTCCGCCAGATTCGCGGTCAGCTTCGTGCAGTATTCCAAGCCCTCGAAATTGATCTTTTCGGTATCGTCCGTGCTCTTATGATAATCTTCGTGCGCTCCGGTGAACAAGAACAGCACGGGCTTCTCTTCCAGATAGAAGCTCATATGATCGGAGGGACCGTAGCCGTCGCCCTTGCAGGTAATTTCCAGTCCCAGCGGCTTATTGGCCTCTTCGACAATCGCATCGAACTCTTCGGCGGTTTTGCAGGCTTGCAGCACAAGCCGCTTATCGTTCATCCTGCCCACCATATCCAGATTGATCATCGCCCGCACGTTTTCCATCTCGAAGGGGAAGTTCTTGACAAGATGATTGGAACCGCCCAGCCCGGTTTCCTCGGCAGTAAAGGTTACAAACAGGAAAGTTGCGGAAGTCGGTCGCGCTTTGATCAGGCGCGCCGCTTCGATCACACCCGCCACACCGCTCGCATTATCGTCTGCCCCGTTGTGAATCACATTGGTCTTCTCATCCAGACTGCCGCTCTGACCGTAACCCAGATGATCGTAATGCGCCCCCACCACCACGATTTCATCATTGCCCGGCAGCACACCGCCCACATTCTTCACCTCCACCGATTCGCGGGACAGGCTGGCAACCATCGTCAGCAGCTGTCCTTCTTCGGTAATCGTCATGCTGCG
>JAHIZR010000178.1 GCA_018814465.1 bacterium
CACCTGACGCATGGCACGAACCTGCGCATTGCCGCCCACACGGGAAACGGAGATGCCGACGTTGATTGCGGGACGGATGCCGGAGTTGAACAGCTCGGACTCGAGGAAGATCTGTCCATCGGTGATGGAAATCACATTCGTGGGGATATACGCGGAGACATCACCGGCCTGAGTCTCGATAATCGGCAAAGCGGTTAATGAACCGCCGCCGAAAGCGTCGGAAAGTTTCGCGGCACGTTCCAGCAGACGGGAGTGCAGATAAAAGACATCGCCGGGATAGGCTTCACGGCCCGGAGGACGCCGCAATAAGAGCGAGAGCTGACGATAAGCCCAGGCATGCTTCGTTAAATCGTCATAGATACAGCAGGCATGTCCGCCGTTGTCACGGAAAAACTCGCCCATTGCGCATCCTGAATAAGGAGCGATAAACTGAATCGGCGCCGGTTCGACGGCGGTCGAAGCAACCACAATCGTATGGTTCATCGCGCCGTGTTCTTCCAGCACCTTGACGGTGTTGGCAATTGTTGAACCTTTTTGACCGATGGCGACATAGATGCAGATGACTCCGGTTCCCATTTGATTGATGATCGTATCAATCGCGATGGCGGTTTTACCGGTTTGACGATCGCCGATAATCAGTTCGCGCTGACCACGACCGATCGGAATCATCGAGTCGACGGCTTTCAATCCGGTCTGCAAAGGTTCCTTCACCGGCTGACGAGTGATAACACCGGTGGCAAGCCGCTCGACGGGATTGAACTGCTTGGCGTTGATCGGGCCGCGGCCATCCAGCGGCATTCCCAGCGGGTTCACGACGCGACCGACGAGCTCTTCACCTACAGGCACCTGCACGACCTTGCCGGTGCGTTTGACGATATCGCCTTCGGCGATATCGGTATCGGCACCGAAGAGAGCCACGCCGACGTTATCCTCTTCAAGGTTGAGCGCCATTCCCAAAATATTGCCGGGGAACTCCACCAGTTCGCCGTACATGACCTTTTCGAGTCCGTACACGCGGGCGATACCGTCGCCGACATAAACAACTCGACCGACCTCGTCCACGGAAGAGATTGCTTGATAATCAGCGATCTGTTCCTTCAGGATCGAGGTGATTTCTTCAGGTTTGATTTTCATATGATTTAAAAAATTCGGTGAGTACCGGGTGAATCGCGGATGCTTACACAGCCTCCACCATCCGGTTTTCGAGTTCGCGAAGTTTTCTGGCCAACGAGCCGTCATAGACAGTCCCCGACCATTCCATGACAAGGCCTCCGAGAATCTGCGGATTCACTGTCCAGCTGATGAGCGGTTTCTTGCCTGTTTTTTTTGCCAGGTGAACTTGAATCTTCTCCTTGCCGGCTGAATCAAGTTCGATTGCCGTGGTCACTCCGGCTTCAATTTCACCCGCGTCTTCCAGATACAGTTTATGATAGTAGGCGGGAATCGTCGAGAGCAGTTCAAGCCGCCTTTTCTCATGCAGCAGATCGATGAAGCGGCGCGTGACCGGATGCAGATTCAGTTTGGAGGAGAGCGCGGTCAGAATCGCGCTCAGCTTCTCGTCGGAAAGTCCGGGATTCAGCATCAGCGCGGTGAACTCTCCGTACTGTGAGAATGTTTCGTCGAGCGCCTGCAGATCTTTTTCCACTTCGGAGACGACGTTGCCCTGCTTCGCGGCCAGAAACAGCGAGCGCGCATAGCGAGTCGGCAGCGGACCGAAGTTCTTTTTCAAGCATCCTCCCTCAGCGCCTCGTCTATTAGACGCGCGTGGTCTTTCGCATCGATCGCGCGTCCCAGCAGACGGGACGTCGCGCGCGCGGTAAGCTGAGCGACATGCTTGCTGAGTTCAGTCTTGGCGGCATCGGACTCGCGTTCGATATCCACGCGGGCTCGCTCAATCATCTTGAGCGTTGTTTCCTTCGTTTCGCGTTCGCTTTGTTCGCGCTGGCGATTGGCTTCATCCTGCGCTTTCTGGATGATATCGGTGGCTTCTTTGCGCGCTCCGGCAATCGCCTGCTCGTAGTCTGCCAGCAGGCCGGCGGCTTTCTCCCGCTCGGCTTTCGCGGTTTCAAGGTTGTGCCGAATCGAGTCTTCGCGACTCTTCAGGCCTTGAATGAGCGGTTTCCAGCCGAACTTTCCGACCAGCCAGACAACGATTAGAAATGAGACAATCGTCCAAATGATCGATCCCGGCTCGATATTCAGGATGTTTTGAAGACCCATTATTATGTCCTGGTTTCGTTAAACGCCGTGGACCTGCGATTACTTTGTCCAGATCAGGATTTCGATCAGGAAAGCGAACAGTGCGGCGCCTTCAACGAGTCCGGCCATCACCAGCGCGGCTCCCTGAATTTTGCCTGCGGATTCGGGTTGACGGGCGATGCCTTCCATCGCTCCGCGACCGATCTGACCGATACCAACACCGGCTCCCAGTGCGAAAAGACCCGCACCGACGCCTGCTCCGAGTAATGCCAAACCTTGTTCCATTTAGCTCTTGCTCCGGTAAAGTTGAATGATAAGGATATGAATGGTAATTCGTTTTGTTCTTGTTCCGGGCACCCGAGGAGGGCGCCTCGGCGAAACCGTCTACTCAATGCGCCGGATGCATCGTCAGGCCGGTAAAGACAGCCGTCAGCATGATGAAGATGTAGGCCTGAATCAGCGAGACGACGATTTCCAGAATAAAGACTCCGGCCGCCACGGCGAGGGCAGGAACGGCGAAAGCCAGTGACAGAATGAGTCCCAGCAGCACGAAGTAGACCGCGTGACCGGCGAGCATATTCGCAAAAAGACGAATCGTCAGGGCAAAGGGACGAATAAAAAAGCTGACGATTTCAATCGGGATGAGAATCGGCAGCAACCAGCCCGGGACGCCCGGGGGGAGAATTGAGACAGAAAACCGCCGACTCCATTCTCCTTCACACCCATTCCGATCATCATAGCAAGGGTACACAGAGCCAGTCCGGCGGTTACATTGACATTACCGGTTGCAGTCACTCCCCACGGCATCAGACCCAACAGGTTGGAAAACAAAATCGCGGTGAAGAGTGTCAGAAAATAGGGCATGAACTTGTCGGTCATGCTGCCCAGATTCGGTTTGACAACTTCATCGCGAACAAAAAGAATCAACGCTTCAAACATGTTGCGCAGGCCGGTGGGAACTTCCGACTTTTGCCGCGCGGCAATGATAGCCAGAATAAAGACGATCATCATCGCAAACACCCACCACACTCGGTGAACAGTCAGCCGGTATTCAAAGGATCCGATCTGGATCGTCGGCAAATGGATGCTCAGTCCGAAGAGATCGAGATGCTGTGAATCCAGCAGGTGATGTTCCAGAATGCCGACCAGTGTCCCTCCCAGCGATTCGTCACCCCCATGACCGTCATGTTCCTTGTTTTGCTCAGCCGCCTGCTCGGAATGAGCCTCGTGACCCTGTTCCTCTGCGCTCAGGGTTTGGGGAACTGAAATTAAGGTGATAATTAAAACGATTACTAAAGAAAGATAAGTCTTCATTCTGATCTGATTTGACGATTGGCCAGATAGACTTCAATAATAAAACTAATAAAGTAGGCAACAACAACTCCCATGACCGCTCCGGTACGGCTAATATCAGTCAGGCGGAAAAGGAGGATTAGGAAAATGCCGATAACAATAAATCTTATCGCCGAGCCGAGCACCCAGAGTTTCATCCGGATTTTCAGCTCCGCCCCCTTTCTCTGAAAAACCATTAATAATGCAGGCACTGCCGCAATCGCGGAAATCAAAAAACCGATGAGAAAGGCGATCATGAATTCACGGAGTCTTATTGGGTGATTTCCGGGCGGCTTCCGAGTCCTCTTTATCGGATGCTTTCAGCCAGAGATAATTGGAATAGAGCACACCGAACAATCCGATAACCGATCCAATCATCAATCCAAAGGGAAAGGAACCTATCATGGAGTCGATCCACCAACCGACTGCTCCGAACACAACCGTTACTCCGACGATGGTCCCGCCGATTTGCAAAGGGTCGCGGCGATAGTACCGATTGACCCGCTCTTTTTCAGGCACCAGCGGTTGATTCTTGAGTTGCGGGAGGAGTCTTAATTCGTGACTCCCTGTTATCGCCGAAGGATCCTGACTTGGCGGCTTCTCCGGTGTTGGAGCGGCCTTTAAAGGAAGCGCCTTCCGCAATCGCCAGACGACTGGTATTAATATCGCCTTCCAGTCTTGCCGTGCTCTCCAGAATGATTCTGCCTCTGGCGGTAAGAGTCCCGGTGACTTTACCGGAAACGATAATATTCTCAGCTGTGATATTACCGTTAACAACACCGGAGGAGCCGACCGTAACCGTTTTGCTGGAAGCCAATTCACCTTCCACAGTCCCGTCGATACGCATGGAGCCTTGCGTTCTAATAGAACCTTTCACATCCGCATCTTTACCGAGCAGCGTGGATATTTCGCCGGACGGTATTTCAGCAGTGTCTTTGTTACCCCACTTGCTCATAGGACAGTCCTCTTATATGAATAAAGAAAATGGGCGCGGTTTAGAGCCGTTAGTCTTCAGGCTGAAGCATCGTCAGTGGATCTATTGGGTGGTCCCCTTCCCAAATCTCAAAATGCAGGTGAGGAGCCGTACTGCGCCCCGAATTTCCTAACAATCCGATTGGCTGCCCCTGTATCACGTTTTCACCTGCGGTTACGAGCATGGCTTGATTATGGCCGTAAAACGTTGAGAATCCTGAAGGATGTGAAATAATTATCAATTGTCCATAAGGGTAGGTCCATCCGGCAAACAGAACCGTTCCATCCGCGGCTGCCAGAATCGGTATCCCTTCACGTGCCGCAATATCCAAACCATGATGACTGGCATATTTATACGGCCCCAGTGTCGTATACTTCCTGGTAATATATCCTCTCACGGGGAGATACGTTGGAATATCAGAGGATTCCAGCGAGGTCATTGAAGGCAGTATAAAAGCATTTCTCTTTGGTATTGCTTCTTCTGCTTTTAAGTACATCAGAGTATCATCTTCGCCATCTACGCCCGACCTTGTCCAAGGTACATCCGCTAACGAGTCCGATCCTTCTGCTGATAAGGCCAGTCGAAGCTGCTTCTCAAAGGACTGTAAATCAGTAATTTCCTTGCCAAGTTCCGCGACTTTTTGTTCCGTCGCCTCAAGCTCTTCAATTCTCTGAGTGAGAGGAGCAACTTGTGAAGCTTTCGATTTCAGATGCCAGATTGCAAATGTTTCACCGATCGCAACGACCAATACAATACAGACAAAGGAAATAAGAGTATAGACGAATCCTTTAGAGACTCGAAACTGACGATGATTAGAGTCGCTCTCCCCTAATACTAACAGAGTCCAGCCACGATGACCATTCTTAGCCAAGTTCAAACCCTATCAAGATTTGCGCAACAGAATTTGAAATATAAACATATTGTCTCAGAGTGTCAAGGTTTAAACAAGCTACTCGGGGTTGGCAAAGCATTATTATTTGCCTTTTTGGGTCAACTTTAGATTAAATGCCTCGAAAAGGAGAATTCCGGCCGCGACCGAGACATTCAGGCTGTCCAATCTGTCATGCATTGGAATGGAAATCAAGTCGTCCGAACGTTTGACGAGCAAGTCCGAGACTCCCTTCCCTTCAGCTCCCATGATCAAGATAGTTGGACGGTTCCAATCGCAATCATGATAGTCAATAGCAGAGTCATCCATTACCGTGGAAATCGCCCACCAACCTTTTGGTTTAAGTAATCTTAGGACATGTTCGAGATTGGGCACTTCAAAGATGGGGATGAGCGCGGCGGCGCCGGCTGAGGTCTTAAATACAGTATTTGTCAACGGAGCCTGACGGCGAGATCGAATAACCACTCCGGAGACTCCGACGACATAGGCGGAACGCAGGATTGCACCGAAGTTGTGCGGATCTTCGATCCCATCCAACATTAGAAGCAGTGGCGCGGCAGATAGGTTCAGCTCATCGGTGAACTCCAGCAAATCGCTTCGTGCGACAACCGGATTTATTTGGGCTCTTACACCTTGCCGTGTTCCGCTGTCCGCTTCGCTTTCAAAGGTCCGTCGAAAACAAGGGACGGAGTGATGTGCTGCTTCCCGTTCGATCTCCTTGATGACAGAGCCATGAGCCGCGTCATGAATTTCGATCTCTTGCACGAGCCCTTTGCGCAATGCTTCAAGCACGGGGTGCCGCCCATAGATGACGAGAGACTCTTCACGGAATTCGCTTCGGTTGCTCCGTTCATAATGGCTTCTTTTCGGAGCCGAAGGCCTGCGGTCTTTTGATCCTCGACGATCCATTATGACACACGAATTAAAGACAACGAAAAATGCCTCATCGAGAGGCATTGCATAACATGATTCAGCCCGGGCAGCGCAATCAACAAGGAAGTTCTATTAGTCATGTTCGAGCAGATCAAGCAAGCGGTTAAGGTCTTCCGGACCGTAGTAGATAATTTCAACCGTGCCGCCGCGGCCTTTAGGTTTGATTTTTACTTTTGTGCCGAGTCGCCGCTGCAGCAAATCTTCGACCCGTGCGATTGCTTTGGCTTCGCTGCTGGAGATCGGAGCTTCGTCCTTTTGTGCCGCGGATGTTTTTTTTGATTTATGCTGTCGAGTGAGTTCCTCTGCGCCTCGAACTGAAACATTGCCGTTCACCATGAAGCGTTCAAATAGCTTAAGCTGTTCGCGCTCGGTTTCCAGAGACAGCAAGGCGCGGGCATGTCCCATCGTCAGTTTGTCGGCAATCAGCGCGCTTTGAATTTGCGCGGGGAGTTTCAGCAGGCGCAGCGTGTTCGCCACGTGCGCGCGGCTCACTCCCATTTTCTCGGCGATGGACTCCTGCGTCAGATTGTAGCGCTGCTGCAGGTTACGCAGGGCGGTAGCCAGTTCGATCGCGTTCAGATCCTTGCGCTGGACATTTTCCAGGATTGCCAGTTCCAGCATTTCCTCGCTGGACTCGACGATACGTACCTGCGCGGAAATGGATTCCAATCCTGCGGCGCGGCAGGCCCGCAGACGGCGTTCGCCCAGAATCAGTTCATAGCGCTCGCCGTTGGGGCGAACCACGACCGGCTGGAGCAATCCATGATTTTGAATGGATTGTTTCAGTTCATCAATAGATGTCTCGTCGAACTCCTGACGAGGCTGGAAAGGATTCGGATCGATTAGCTGAATCGCAATTTGATTCACCGGCGCATTGTCATCGGTAGTCAGGTCGGTCTCTGAAATCAGAGCGCGCAGTCCTTTTCCCAGCGCCTTGTGTGACTTCATGCAACGGCCTCACGGGAGGGGAGATTTTGGTGGGTCAAGAATTCTATGGTCAGGTCGCGATAGTTCTGTGAACCGCGCGACGAAGGATCATAAAGGTAAACAGGCTTGCCGAAGCTGGGCGCTTCCGACAGGCGGACATTGCGGGAGATCATGGTTTTATAGACGCGGCTTCCGAAGACTTCCGCGATTTCATCGGAAACCTGCTTGGTGAGATTCAGTCGTCCGTCGTACATCGTCAGTACAATGCCCTCGATTTCCAGATTCGGATTGATATGCGTCCGTACCAGCTTCACGGTTTTCATCAGATGAGCCAATCCTTCCAGAGCATAGTACTCGCATTGCATTGGAACCAGAATCGAAGAGGACGCGGAAAGTGCATTTAGAGTCAGCAGTCCCAAAGATGGCGGACAATCAAGCACGATAAAACGGAAGTCATCTTCAAGATCAAGCAGGGCTTCGGCCAGGATTCGTTCACGGGCGATCTTCGAGACCAGTTCAATCTCGGCTCCATGCAGGCGCGGATCGGACGAAATCAAGTATAAGTTTTCAATTTCACAGCTACGAACGGTATTCTGCGCGGGCATATCATTGATCAGCAGATCGTAGACACCCGGCTGCTCCTCGCTCGGCGTAAAACCCAATCCGGCCGTGGCATTGGCCTGGGGATCCATGTCGATCACCAGGGTTTTATAGCCCTCGAGGGCCATACCCGCTCCGAGATGAACCGCGGTTGTGGTCTTGCCGACGCCGCCTTTCTGGTTCGCGATAGAGATGACTTTTCGATTCATATTAAGAATATAGGGTAGCAGTTTGTTAAATGCAATAATGTATCAGAGTGATTATCCGCCGGCCAGCAAACCTAATTTCGGCGCATGTTTTTCGTGAAATCTTGTTTTTAGTGAGGGATAGCTGTTCAAATCAGGATCGTTATCAACAATCGACAGCGCGCGTTCCCGCGCCCAAAGCAGCATATCCTCGTCTCGAACCGGGTCCGCATACCGAAGTTCGAACTCGCCGCTCTGCCGGGTTCCGAAGAATTCTCCGGCTCCCCGGATGCGCAGATCGTGTTCCGCAATCTCAAATCCATCATCGGTTTCCGCAATCACTTTAAGCCGCTCCTCAGCTTGTGGAGTCAACTTAGATCCCGGAAGGAGAATAAACCAGGCCTTTTGACCTTTGCGGCCGATTCGACCGCGCAGCTGATGCAAAGCGGCCAAACCGAATCGTTCGGGATTCTCGACAATCATGACTCCCGAATCGGGAACATCGACTCCGACTTCGACAACCGTTGTCGCAACTAAGACCGGAGTCGAACCGTCGCGAAAGGCCGTCAAAGCTGCATTTCTTTCCTCACTGCTCTGCCGGCCGTGAAGCAAGCCCACTCCCACTTCGCGCAACTCACCGCAGGTCACTCTTTTATAGTATTCCGTCGCGGCTTCGATATCGAGTTTTTCGGATTCCTCGACCAAGGGACAGACGATAAAGATGCGGTTGCCGCGCTGTGCTTCCTGCCGGACGAACTCGTAGATTTTCGCTCGATCCACACCACGCCGCACGGCTGTCTGAACTTGCCGCTTGCCGCCGGGGAGTTCCTTCAATTCCGAGACATCCAAATCGCCGAGTCCCGCCAGTCGCATCGTGCGCGGAATCGGTGTCGCCGACATAACCAAAAGATTCGGGTAGGCTCCCTTCGCGCTCAAGGCGGCGCGCTGTTCGACGCCGAAGCGATGCTGTTCGTCAATGATTACTAATCCCAACTTCGCGAATTGAACTTGTTCATTCAACACAGAATGCGTTCCGACCAGAATATCGCACCGTCCCGAGGCGACTGAATTGAGAATCTCGCGCCGTTCCGCCGTCTTCTGTTTGCCGCGCAGCAAACGCAACTGCAGATCCCCCGCTTCCGCGGGATTCAAGAGTGTTTGCGCATGCTGTTCGGACAGTAATTCGGTCGGAGCCATGAAGACTGTCTGAAATCCGGAATCAGCAGCCATCGCGGCAGCTAACAACGCCACAGTCGTCTTCCCCGTCCCCACTTCCCCGTGCAGCAGTCTTTGCATGGGAAACGAGCTTTCCAAATCGGTGCGAATTTCCGACAGGACTCGCTTCTGCCCATCCGTCAACTCAAACGGCAAAGCATCGAGAACCTTTCTGGTGATCGGGCCGATGGTTTCAAAGCTGGTTTTGGCTTGAACCGACCGATTCAGATGCCTGCGAACAGCAAACAGCAGCTGCAGGAAGAAAAGTTCATCGTAGCGGACTCGTCTCCAGGCCGCCGCCAGATCTTCGTTTGAATCCGGGAAATGAATCTGATGGATGGAATCGCAGCGGTTGGAGGCTCTCACTCTTTGCAGATCTTCTTCGGGCAGATACTCGTCGAATTCGCTGCCCACGGCGTTTAGCGCTTCCCGCATGATCTTGCGCAGATTGGCGCTGTTCAATCCGACTTTTCGGAATTCCATTGAGCCGGGATAGAGCGCGATGATTCTGCCGGTGTTGAACAATTCCCGGTCCCCGTCCTCACCCAACCGGTCGATGGCGGGATGAATAAATTCGCGCCCTCCCTTCTCGGAAAGTTTACCGGAAACCGCCACTGTTTCGCCCTCGACAAGCTGCATTTTCCAATAGGCGACGCCCTGGAACCAGACACAGCGCAGAGCCGCGCTGCCGTCGTCGATACTTGCGATCAGAATAGTCCGCCCGCCGCGAATGCGCTGCTCGCGGGCAAAGACCACTTCACCGACGACAGTGGATTCATACTCGGAGATCAGGAGATCGCCGATTTTCTGAATGCGTGAGCGGTCCAGATAGCGGCGCGGGTAGAACTCCAGTAATTGACCGAGGTTCAGAATTCCTGCATCCGCAAGCGTTCGCTGGCGGTGTTCTCCGATCATCCGCAGCGAATTGACCGGATCGTTCAGCCGGGAGGCCACAATCAACGCGCTTCCTTACTGAGTACGAACCGTGTAGGTGAGGATGGTCTCCTTATCGGGCGCCACTGGTATCGTGAATTCAACTTTGCGTGAGGAAACTTTATCATAAGCATGAGATGACTGCAGGATTTCCCAATCTCCATACAAGTAATCGACCACAACAACTTCGACCGCTTCTTCCTTGTGGTTGCGGAGTTTCACCTCATAATCGCGCTCTGAAACACGATCCGTTATGCGCCGGTAGTTTTTCTCCAAACGTTCCACAGCAATATCGAACGCCTCGCCTGTGCGCACACGGATTTTTTCATCCTTGGGAGTGTGCTCGACATTATCCTCGCCGATGAACTCCTCGCTGCCGTCCGTGTCTTCCTGATAAATGCGCACTCTTCCGGCCGGGATTGCCATGCCGAGTCCATTGGCCTTTTCATTCTTGAATTCGATCGAGACTCCCACTCGATCATTCTTGCGCCGCCAGTCGTATTCATAGATGCGCTTCGTATTAATGGTCGTAGTCGGGAAGAGGCTCACCTGTTTCGTCTGCTGATCGAGCAGATCCGTTGGTCGCTGCAGTGTGTAGAGATGATATTCGAAGAAGGATCTTTCCTCGAAACCCGAAGCGCCCGCGTCTTCCATCATTGGCGCTGCCCGCATGTATTGCGCTTTCAACTGTTGTTGAACCCGATTGACCTCACCGGCAATCAGCTTCAGTTTAGCGCTCTTGAATGAATTGCCGCAATTGTTGTTGACGGTTACCCAGGCGGATAAGTCCGCGGGATCGGATGGCTTCTCTCCAATCACCAAAACATAGTCCGCGCGCCAGGACAAACCGCCGGTAAGGTAGGACACCTCGGTTTCGACATCTCCGGCTTTTTTACTGTCCACTAGCCAGCGCAGAGTCGGGCGGGTGATCAAGCCCTCCGGCAGTTCTGGATAACGGATTTCCGCAACAGCTTCCATGAGAATACTTCGCAGGGAGCCGTCCTTTTGCTTCAGAACAATATTCTTCCCGTCAGCAGTTAAGAGAGTACCGCTTGCTAGCTCCCCGCTTTCAGAAATAACATCGATATTATGATCGATGTATTTCTGAATCAGTTTTGACGACGATACCAGATCATAGTCGAAGTTCTGCTCCAGCATCGCCACCCCGGGAGCATTGAAATGAACGGAGGTAGCGTCAATCTGACCGGAAACATCCTTGAACAGGATTTCATTCATACCAGACTTGAAACCGATGTTCCGGACATCCCGCACCAGCGCCAGGTCAGAATTATAAACTGTGATCGAAACAGTCGTTTCTGCAAAAATATTTGCGCATAGAACAAACAGCAGCGAAGCTTTAAGAAAGATTCTATTCATGTCTCCCCTCCTACAGTGTTTCAATTTCCTTCAGGAACAGTTTTACTTTTTCCAGAGCG
>JAHIZR010000179.1 GCA_018814465.1 bacterium
CCGACCGCTTTCTCGCTCATGTTTCCCGACTGGAGCCACAATCCCTGCGCGGCGTTGGCCCAGTTCCACATCCGCATCCCCCGCAGGCGCGCCTGAATGTTTTGCAGCGTCAATCGGTCGAGTGTTGTATTCCCCAGCATAGCACGAGTCGCCGCTTCTTCGCGGGCGAAAGCTTCTTCAATGGACAACTCCGTAAAGCCGACGCCCAATTCTTCCGATAGCGTGCGCGCGATATGGCGTGTCTCGCTGCTGTTGTAGCGCGTGGGCATCGAGAAGGCTTGAATAAACTCTTTGATGTCAGCCGGATTCGGGAAGCGTTCTTTCGCATAGAGCCAGGCGAGAATCAAGGTCAGAGCCGAGTCCTTACCGCCCGACATGGCGACACCGATTTTCTTGAAGGCCCCGGTTTTCTCGAAATAATCCTTCAATCCCAGCTTCATCGCCGCGATCTGATCTTCAAAGAGCGCGGTCCGGGAATCCGCGACCGGGAGGTCGCGGTTAGTATCTCCTTCGTGGCGGGAAACACCCCTATTACTAGCCGCGACCTCCCGGTCGCGGAAAGCAGGAAGTGGGATTTTTTCTTCGGACTCGATCACTTGATAGGGGATCTGATTTCTGATCCACTCGTCCCGCTTTTGAATCCAGGCCTGATTTTCTTTGCGGCGTTGGCGGACATCTGCCAAGTCAATCGAGAAGACTGCTGCGTTCTCCTGCCAGCGCGGTGACTCGTGAACGATTTCGCCCTTATGTCCGACCACACAGCCGCCGTCGAAGACCAGCGAATCCTGCCCGCCGATCTGGTTGACATAGATAATCGAGACTTCATAGTCCTGTGAGCGCTGCCGGATCAATTCGCGGCGCGCGTCCACGATCCCTGCTCGCCACGGAGATGCCGAAATATTCACAACCAATTCCGCGCCGCTGAGCGCGCGGCGTGTCAGCGGACCGCGTTTGTCCCAGAGATCTTCGCAGACTTCGACCGCGAGTGTACCAAATGAGAAGCGGAAGAAAATATCACCGAAGGGAATGGTGCCGACTGCGCCGACGTGACCGGGAACACCCGGGGAGTAGACGCGCTTTTCATAAAACACTTCGTAAGTGGGGAGCTGTTCCTTGGGCACGATACCCAGCACTTTGCCTTTCTGAAGCACGGCAGCACAGTTGTAGTTCGCGCCGTCATACAGAACAGTCAAGCCCAAAACAACAACGAGCGGATGTTCCAGCTCCGCGGTCAGCTTTTTGATTCGATCAAGCTGCTGCCATTGCTCGTCTACGAATCCTTTCCACAGCACAAGATCCTCAGCAGGATAGCCGGAGATGACCTGCTCACTGAAACAGGCGAGCGTACACTTTTTCGCGGCGAATTCGCGAGTCCGGTCGATCACTTTATCCGTGTTCGACTGGAGCGCGCCGACCGAAGTGTTGATATTGGCAATGCCTGCGGTGATGAGATGCATATCAATAATTTACACTATCCTTGCCATTTCCGCAAACGGCGGAAGAGGTAGCTGAACTGCAATCATAAGTTGTTGATATTGCGAATATAACAGAGGCTCCAAGTTAGAGCCTCTGTTATGCATTGTATCAAAAAATCTATTCAGCAGCTGTGTTTCTCACGCAACGGACATAATTATAAATACGGATCACATCACCCTGCGGGCCGTGGCCGTGAGGATAATCATCGGGATCGCTCAGACGCATTCCATTTTAGTAAACAGCCCGCATGAATACGGGGCTGTTGAGTTTGCTGCAACCCAGATTACAGCATCTTGACCCCTAATCCACTATGAGGCGAAGGATATAGATAGCCGTCGCGCAGTTCGACCGCGCCCGCTGCGGGATCATCAAGCAGATCAAGATGTCCGTCCAGATCGGCATACAACACATTCTGTCGAGCGAGTGCATAGTGTAGTCCCGCCGCAATGGCCAGCGCCGATTCGTCCATACAGCCGACCATTACTTCCAGACCCGCCGAGCGCGCCACCGCGTTCACTTGCAGCGCCTCGTCGATCCCGCCGACTTTCATCAGCTTCACATTTACCATATCCGCGAATTCTCCGCTGGCAATCCGGAAGGCGTCCAACAATCCCATCAAGCTTTCATCCGCCATCACCGGCACATGCACATTCGCGGAAACGCTGCCCATCATCGCAAGCTCTTCCTTGGGTGTCGGCTGCTCTAACAATTCAAGTTTAGCCGCGCGTGTCCGTTCTATAAATTCCTTTGCTTGGGCGAGGGAGTACCCCTGATTGGCGTCGAAGCGCAATTCGATTTCATGGCCTACGGCTTCGCGTACTTTCATCA
>JAHIZR010000180.1 GCA_018814465.1 bacterium
ACAGATCTCGTACAGCTGCACGATCGAAGAAGCGCTCTCTGTTCCTCTATCATTCTCTGTTCCGGGTACCGTAACAGAGGTGTGATGGCCGATCCGCTTGTTCACACTTACAAGGTCAAAATCGCCGTACCAAATCCGGCGCATCGTCTGCTGCCAGGGATGCTGTGTAATGTCGTGATAGACAATCCGGTAAGCATGGAAGGTGTTGTTGTGCCTATCGGCTGTTTGCTGGCGGACGAGAACGGCAGGCAATATCTATTCGTAGCGGATACGATTGACAACGTCGCTCTGCGGCGTGATGTGAAACCCGGGTGGCTGGTCAAGACCGGGGTGCAAATAGACTCCGGGCTGCAAGCCGGCGAATCAATAGTTACATTCGGTCACCAAAAGCTGAACGACCGGTTTCCGATCATTCGCACCCGCTAATCAGAAAGCCTGAAAAGCATGAAATCTCGATTCGACTTAGTTCGCTCAGCAATAAAGAATCCGCAAATCGTGCTGGTTCTCACCGGCATTCTGGTGTTGACCGGTGTTTACAGTTTAGTTGTGATGCCGCAGCAGGAGTTTCCGGAATCCGTGATTCTCCAAGGGCTGGTGATCGGAGTTTTTCCGGGCGCTTCTTCGCAGCAAGTGGAAGAGCAGTTAACCACGAAGGTTGAGAACTACCTGTTCGGATACAAGGAAGTCAAGAAGGCGAAAACCTACTCGATTTCGTAAGAAAACGTCATGTACGTTTTTGTCGAGTTGAACGACAACGTAAAGAATACGGATCAGTTTTGGTCGAAACTGCGGCATGGATTGGATGAACTGAAAGCGGAGTTGCCGTCCGGTGTGAGCGCGCTGATTACCAACAGCGACTTCGGCGATACGGTAGCATTGCTCTTGACGATCAAATCAGATCAAGCGTCTTATAAGCAGCTTGATGATTATCTCGATCAGCTCGCAAACCAATTACTGAAAGTCGAAGCGATTTCCAAGATCAAGCGCTACGGTATGCAGAACGAGGAGATCGGCATCTATCTGAAAGACGAGAAGCTCGCATTTTACGGCATCAAGCCGATGATGGTGCTGGCGGTGCTCAAGACAGAAGGATCGGTCAGCTATGAGGCGAGTTGGACAACGGGCAGGTCGTGATGCCAATTCACGTGGCGCCGCGCTATCATTCGGAGCTGGATGTGGCCGAACAGATTATTTATGCCGATCCAATGGGAACGGTAGTACGGCTGAAGGACGTAGCCCGTATCGAACGCAGTTTGAAAGAGCCGGACTCTTACGTGAAAGTAAACGGAGAGAAGTGCCTGTTCGTTTCGCTTGAGATGCACCGGAGCTACAACGTTGATCATTTGGGGAGAGAGGTCGACCGCATATTAGAAGAGTTCAGCGAGAACCGAGTGGCGGATATTGCCCTATGGAACCTTCGGATTGGGGCTTTATACCGCCAGCATCAGCGGCGCCGTAGATGAAGGCAGTATTTCTTTCTCTACACATGAAGCAAATACTCTCGGTGTGGAGGCAGGCGGCGGACTAAAATTCAGATTAAATCGTTACGTGCGCTTGGTTCTCGATCAACGCTATTGTGAAGTCCGATATCAGACAAAACTCGATGGTACTAAGTGCTTCTCCGGCTGGTCAACCGGAGCAGGAATCGAACATAGACTATAGCAACCACGCAAATTCCACATTAGCTACAAAACAAGCCCGCAAGAGATTTCTTGCGGGCTTTCAGCGGATTAAACCCCCCTTGTGTTCCCCCCATAGAATGGGGGGAGAACGAAGATTCCAAGCAAGTGAAGCACCTGCGCGGCAAGTATACGATCTTCAGCAACACGCGGGAGCGTGTTGTCTAGTGCCGATTGCTGCTCCGTTGAAATGCGAGAATGGGCTTTTGTCGGGATTCCGATAAATCAACTGCGAAGACTTGTTGATTTTCCGGAATGACAGTAGTTGGTGTGTGAAGACTTATTGGTTTTCCCGGAATGACAGATCGAATACCCCGATCATGTAATACAGTCTACTGGATCTGTTCATCACTCAAAACATAAATAGACTAACAAAGTCATATACCTTCTATGCTGTTTTCCAGAACACTGAAAAGAAATCCGTGAAATGTTGATATTCGCTTCAAAATGAATACGGGAACTCACATTTAGTATTCTTATTCATATTAATAATAATTATTTACGATTATATGCTACTACTTATGCCCACTAAGAAATGAAGCACCGCTCATTCATTGCAACTCTATATAGGTTGACTTATATTAAAGAACGTTCCCCTGCGCCAAGCTTCAAGAAATCTTCACAAATATCCACAAAACCTATGAGACAACATTTCAAAAGATATGCGGCAAATGCGATTATTCTGATCGCAGGGATCCTGATCGGATTTCTCGTTTGGAATCTGATCAATCTTCCTTATCACAATCCGTATAATGTGGTCGGCGTTCTGTCCGATCTGCATTTCAATCCAAACACAAATGTGGCGCGCTATCTCGTCTTTCTGTGCGTTCCGGTATTTGTGTTGTTGTTTGTCTATTGGTTTTCCCGCAAGCGGGCCTCATGGCTATTCGGACCGAACGAGAATGCAGCCCTAATCGACGACAGCAAGGAGTTCACGTCATCAAACAAGGTATACATTCTGCTCATTTTCGGGATATTGATCCTTACTTCGCATTACCGGTATTTGGATAATCCTGCAGGGGCGGCGAGTCCGCCGATGATGGATCACTTTCACAATGGAGAAGCGACAGCCGCGGCAGTAGCCTATGAGAATGGCTTAGTTCCGTACCGCGACTTCTATGTCGCCCGCGGGATCATACAGGATCCTCTCAAGGTACTTGCTTCTTTCGAGTTATTCGGCAGAGCGCAGTCATCCGTACGGGTTTTTGAGAGCATCCAGAGAATCCTGACTTACGGAGCTTTAGGTGTACTGTTCATTTTATTTTTCAGGAGAAACTATCTGGCGTCGGCTTTTATCGCTTCGATCTTCTATCTTTTGCCTGTGATAGGATATCTGACTCCCTCACGGTTATGGGAGCGGGATTTGTTGTTCTTTCTCTTCCTCATCGCCTTGCTGCTGATTCAGCGAGGAGTCAAGCGTGAGAATGAACCCTACGCGCCGACGTCTCCGGGGCTTGTGTACGCGGGAGCTTTCACATTGTGTTTTCTTGCGCCGGTGGGATTTGCCTATTCACTTGACCGAGGGTTTTTTCTGACAGCCGTACTAATCCTGGTGTGGCCGCTGTTGTTTTTCATAACCCTTCGACAGAGCCGGTTACGTCCGGGATTTTTCATCGCATCCCTATCGGGATTTGCGATTGGATTTCTCGTGCTCGGTTTTACACTGAAATGGGCTTATGGCGATATGTTTCGCTTTGCTTTTATTCAATTGCCGGGGTATAAGGAATTCGTGGATGGGCTTGAATTCGGGATCAGTGGATACAGCCTTAAAGCAAACCTTTACCGGATGTACATTCTCGTGCTGCATGCAGCGGCAGTATTCTGGCTGGCATATAAGTACCTTCAGCATATCAATCAAGAAGCCGCCGGATTCTGGCTTTCCACGCAAACCTTTATCCGCAAGTATTTATTCGAGATCGCTTTCCTATTGCTTTCCATTGCATCGTTCCGCTACGCGTTGGGACGGGCGGATCGAGATCATATCGCCACGGCCGGCGCTTACAACATTCTTTTTCTCTTGTATATCGCGGTCAAATATTATTTGCCGCAAATCACGGGAAGCAGGAAACTGAGACGAGTTCTCATCAGTGGAATGACTGTCATCTTGGTTGTTGTTACGAGTGTGAATGTTTACCGGCTGATTACCCGGGACGTGCTGTTTCATGCTTACCCATTCGGTCGAACCGATACGGAGATGTTGACACCGGACTATCGGGAGCTGACGGCCTATCTCAAGCCGCTTGTCAGCGAAGAGGCGCAATTTGTCACGCTCACAAATGAAGCCTCGTTGTATTATTTGCTGGATGAGCCGTGCCCGCTTAAGTTCGCGGAGATCTGGTTCGGGACAACGGATTATTTTCAGCTCGAGATGGTCAAGCAGTTGGAATCGAAACCCGTGCGGTATATTCTCTATACAAACGACGCCGTCTGGAATGAAATCGACGGGGTGAATAACAAGCGGCGCGCTCCCATTATTTTTGATTATGTCGACCGGAACTTCCAGCCCTATCATAGGATCGGGAGTCATGATATTTGGATTCGTAAGACCGACATTCCGGTGGATGGCAAGTAATGCGGAGATCAGGGATGCTGTATAGCCCGGCATGCTGAGGCCTCGGGCTTCGGCGTTTCGTGCCCTGCTTTGAGGACTGCACAAGCAGTCCTCTTTTATTGAAGTACATTTTAACGGACGAATATACAGTCACTTGCAGAACAAATCCGATTGCGATTTTGAGGCAACTGTTTCCTAATCAATTTCAAACAATGTTAGGCTACATTGTACCGAAATCATCATTAAACATCAGAAGCGGATTATGCCTAAACAAAGCATTTTGGTTGTAGAAGATGAACACGATATCCGTGAGCTCTTGGAGTTCAATCTTAACCGTGAGGGATTTCAGGCTGTCGGAGTTGAGACAGGAGACGCGGCGATGCGAAGCATACGAGAATCCGCGCCGGATTTGGTCCTGCTGGATTTAATGCTGCCGGGGATGGATGGGCTTGAAGTGTGCCGCCGTCTAAAACAAAGTGAGAATACTCGCGAGATACCGATTGTTATTTTAACAGCCAAGGGCGAAGAATCCGATATCGTGACGGGCTTGGAATTAGGAGCCGATGATTACATCACGAAGCCGTTCAGCCCGCGTGTGGTCGTTGCGCGCGTAAAGGCGGTAATTCGCCGCCGTTCCGAGCCGATTGCTGGGAAAGACGAGGTATTGAACTTCAGCGGACTGACGATCCATCCGGGACGTCATGAAGTGCTGATTGACGGAAAGAATGTGGAACTGACGAAAACCGAGCTGCAGATTCTGCATAATTTGGCACGACGTCCGGGCTGGGTGTTTACACGCTATCAATTGATCGACGCGATTCACGGCGAGAAATATGCGGTTTCCGACCGTTCCGTCGATGTGCAAGTTGTCGGGCTGCGCCGCAAGCTTGGCGATTGCGCGACGCTGATTGAAACCGTGAGAGGCGTTGGCTATCGTTTTCGCGTTAAAGAATTGTTAGGAATCGGTTAGGAAAGCTTTCATAAGTATCAGATTTTGATTCTAAGTGGATTGCTAATCCACACATTAATAATACGATGTATGCCTGGCTTGAAGCTATAATGTTTCAAGCCTTTTTATTTCCGCCGGACTTGTCTAACGTAAACTTAACAACTCACTCACAGATGATTAACAGAATTATAGCAAATTCGTGAAACGTAAAAGAGCCTTAAAGAGGAGTATTCCTTGAACTGCCATTTGAACAGACTGTTTATATCATTTGCCGCGGTCTTGATACTTGTTCAGACTGCCGCCGCGGCCACCATCAGCGGGAAGATTTCGGATGCGCAAACCGGCGAAGCTCTGATCGGTGCAACGATAATGATAGACGGTACGTCAATTGGCGCGGCGGCTTCGCTGGACGGCAGTTTCCTGATTGAATCGGCTCCCGCAGGCGAATTGCTGCTGCGCGCTTCCATAATCGGATACGAAACTCTGGAACAATCATTAGTTATTGCATCCGCGAGTGACAGCGCATTTATCGATATCTCATTGAACGAGACGTCGCTGCAGGGGGCGGAAGTCGTGATTGAGGGAGCCGCCGAGAAAGGAAGCGCGAAGCGTGAGCTTGAGGATCGTATGACATCGGTCGTTATGACCGATGGGTTGTCAGGAGAGGCTATTCGCAAGGCACCGGACCCCAGTGTTGCCTCAGTCATTCGCCGCGCGACAGGTGTTTCGGTTTCGGGAGGTGATCCGATTATCCGGGGTCTGGGAATACGATACAGCAAGGTCACTTTGAACGACGCGTTTGTATCCGGCACCGAGCCGAACCGGAGCGCGGTTTCGCTTGATTTGTTTCCGTCCTCGATGATGAGTCAAGTTACGATCAACAAATCCTATACTCCGGATCAATTCGGCGAATTCAGCGGGGGGACGATCAATATGAATACATGGGATGCGCTGGGCGCAAATGAATTGTCGGTCAGCGTAAAGACCTCGGTAAACTCGCAAACGACGGGACGGAATTTCCTGACTTACAGCGGCGGCGGATTGGATTTGCTCGGTTATGATGACGGCACTCGCGCGCTGCCGGATGTGATTCGGAACGCTTCGACCAAGATTACTTTGCGCGGTCAGTTTTCGGATATCGGCTACGGCGCCGCGGAATTGGAAGCGTTGAGCAAGTCGTTTCCGAATACCTGGAATACGCGGCAGGTAACAGCCGGACCGAACCAGAGCTTCAATTGGTCTCTCTCGCGCGGGTCCTCCCTGTTCGGCAAGAAGCTTGACTATATATTATCGGGACGCTATTCGAACGCGAGCAACTATAAAGAGGTTGAACGCAGCATTTATAAAGGCGGCGCGGGCAACACGGTCGAGCTTCAGCATAGTTACGATTTCGAGCACTACAGCCGGTCTGTCGGATTAGGCGGCATCGCGGCGTTTCGGTGGGAGACCTCCCCCCTCACCCGCTTTAGTTTTCAGTCAATGTACAATCATGAGTTAGAAGACGAGACGCGGTATTTCGAAGGATGGAATGACGACCGCGGCAAGAATATTCAAGATACCCGGCTGCGTTTCGTATCACAGAATACATACACCAATCAGCTTTCGGGCCGTCATGTGATGCCGTCTTTCGCCCAGTCGGTGCTGGACTGGAAGGTCTCGCACTCGCTGGGGACACGCTATGAGCCGGATACCCGTGAATTTCAGTATGAGGCGAATCCGGGCGAGGCATTCGTGTTAGCGGACGAGAGTCAGAGCGGTTCGAGGATATTCAATGATTTGACGGATCACACGATTACCGTATCATCGGACTGGCAGCTTCATCCGGAAGCAAGTGAGCTGAAGCTTAAGACCGGATTTGCCGTTGTGAATCGCTGGCGCGATTCGGAGACGCGTTTTTTTCAGTTCGAGCCGCAGTCGTACCACACCGTTGATATCAGTCAGGATCCGGAGTCTATTTTCGGCGCCGAGCATATCAATTCAAGCGGATTTCTGGTACGGGAAGCGACCCGTCCGACCGACAGCTATGATGCCGCTCAGCAAATCGCGGCTTTCTATATGATGGCAGAGCGTCCCGTTTCTTCGAAACTGCGCGTCATTGGCGGAGTCCGTGTCGAGCAGGCGCATCAAGAGGTGAATTCCTACGAGTTGTTCGCGGCTTCCGCTACTCCGGTAAAGGGTGAATTGGATAATCTGGACATTCTGCCCGCTTTAAATTTGATCTATGAGCTACATGAGCGGGAGAATCTTCGCCTCGCGGCAAGTCAGACGGTTTCGCGGCCGGATTTTCGAGAACTGTCCGCCTTCGAATTTACGGATATTATCGGCGGTCATGCGGTGATCGGGAATCCCAATCTGAAACGGGCATTGATTCAGAATCTGGATTTGCGCTGGGAAAAAATGAGCGGAGTCAGCGATTTGGTGGCTATCAGCGCCTTCTACAAGCACTTCCACAATCCGGTCGAGGTGACGATTCAAGCGACAGCTCAGAATCGTGTTTCCTATGAAAACGCACAGGGAGCGGAGAATTACGGTCTAGAGTTTGAAGTGCGCCGCCAACTTGGAGCGATTTACGAAACACTGGATCCGTTCTCGATGTCGGTGAATCTGACGCTCGTGCAGTCCGATATTCAATTGAGCGACAGCACCGCGGGAATCCAGACATCGTCACGTCGTCCGCTGCATGGGCAATCGCCTTACTTGTTGAATGCGGGATTGAGCTACGCGAATTACAGATCAGGGACTCAAGCTGATATATTCCTGCATGTGTTCGGCAAGCGCATTGACGAAGTAGGCAGCAAGCCGCTGCCGGACATTTACGAGTTGCCTCATCCTGACCTCGATTTTTCACTTCGCCAGCCGCTCACGAGTCACTTCAGTCTGAACGGGACTGCGCAGAACCTGCTCGATCCCGAGATCCGGTTTCAGCAAGGGGATCAATACACCGAACACTATCGTTTAGGCCGGACCTACAGTCTGGGTCTAAGCTATCGCAGGTAGCATAGAACAATCTTCACAATAAAGTCATCAATCAGTTCCTTAGGAGGAAACCTTGAGTAAACAGTGGATGTTATTATTAACAGCGGCAATGCTTCTATTTGGAGTTATTGGCTGCGGCAGTGATGACGACAATAGTTCGCCGACCGGTCCGAACGACAGCAATATCACCATTCTGACCGGAACGATTACCGATGATCTCACCCTAACCGCCGACAAGACCTATTTGCTGCGCGGCGGCGTGTTTATCGGCAATGATGTGGATCAAACCTTATTGACGATTGAACCTGGAACCGTGATTTACGGTGAATCGGCAACGATGGGGATGCTGGTCATTCGCCGCGGATCGAAGATCATGGCGGAAGGCACGAAGGAGCATCCGATTATTTTCACAAGCGACAAAGAAGCCGGACAGCGCGGACGCGGCAATTGGGGCGGGTTAATCATTAACGGACGCGCTCCGCTGAATACGGGCGATGAGGCGTTTGGCGAAGGCGGCACCGGATTCTACGGCGGCACGGTCGCCAACGATAACAGCGGCATCCTGAAGTATGTCCGAGTTGAGTTTGCCGGTCAGGAAATCTCGCCCGACAACGAATTAAACGGCATCGCCTTCCAAGGTGTCGGTTCCGGCACAACCGTCGACTATGTTCAGGTACACATGAACAAGGACGATGGCATCGAGTTCTTCGGCGGCACGGTCAATGCGAAGCATTGTCTGGTGACAGGCTGCGCGGATGATCAGTTTGACTGGACCGACGGCTGGCAAGGCATGGGACAATTCTGGGTTTGTCAGCAGTATGGCGATGACGCGGATCAGGGCATCGAAGCGGACAACAATGCGGAAGACAACACCGCGTTGCCGCGCTCCAATCCAATGATTTACAACATCACTCTAATCGGCGACAAAGACGGTGCGGAAAGCGATATCGGTATGCTGCTGCGTGAAGGCACCGGCGCGGTGATTCGCAATGCCATCGTGATGAACTTCGGTGACTGTGCTATAGACATCGACCACGAAGAAACCTTCAACAATGCGTGGAACGGCAGCAATCTGAACGGAAATCTCGTTGTGGATAATTCGATTTTCTACAACAATGAAGAGATTTGGCAATCCGGTGAAGAAGATGAAGTTGGTTTCCCATTCACGACGCAGAGTTTCATTGAGACATTGAATTCCCATAATCGATTTGCGAATCCCGGCTTGGTCAATCCGTTAAGTAAGACGGCTCCTGATTTTCGTCCGGCGGGCGGTTCCGCCGCAACTATCGAGGCTACCAATACTCCGGATAATGGCTTCTTTGAGGCGGTCAGTTTCATTGGCGGCGTCGATCCCAACAATGACTGGACAACGGACTGGACGACTTCCGTTTCGAACTAAGCATCATCGTGGATCTTGTTCAGAAACCCGGACTCATTATCCGGGTTTTTTTTACTTTAAGAACCTATAGAAAAATCCTTATCTCCTCGAGAATAGCATACCAATTCATGCAGGAGACGTACAGATCGGCAAACAACTTGTCTCATTGCTTAGCAAATAGTGGAACAGTTCTTAGGATCAGTCGATATCGAGGTTTTCATTCAAATTGTGAATTCAAGCAGGGCTTATGTTATCCGATCCAGTCTATGTTGGTTGTTATAGGGCAACGTCGAATAGATGGCTTGTTCTTTGCACGGTTTTTCAGAGCTAATAATTCTTTATGTGAACCATGAACTAACTAACAATTTGAATATATTGCATTGAGGACAAGAAATGACGATCCTATCCGTTGATGACTCAACGACAATCCGCCGTATCGTCAAGCGAACCGTTACCGAGTTGGGGCACGAAGTACTGGAAGCGCCCGACGGACCAACCGCACTCGAAGTGCTCTCACAGAACAGCGACAAGGTTAATCTGGTAATCCTTGACTGGAACATGCCCGGAATGACCGGACTTGAGGTTTTGAAGGCGATCAGAGCCGAATCCAAGTACAGCGGCATACCTGTGATGATGCTGACATCGGAAGCTGAGCAGGGATATGTAGTACAAGCGCTTCAAGCCGGTGCGAAGAACTACCTGACAAAGCCGTTCGATAAGGAAATGCTAAACTTAAAGATTCAAGAAAGTGTTGCGTGAAATCCACGAAATCAATCAAGTTATTAATCATCAGGAGTATACACTAATGAACAGAGAAGTTGCCTTGGTAGGATTTCCGCGACTTCAGGAGCAGATAGCAACCAGAATGCTCGCTGAGCATGAACTTAATGCTACGCATCTCACTCAAGAAGAAGCTGAAAAGCAGGTCAGTAAATATGGACTTTTGTTCTTTTTCTGGCCGGACAGTGGAGAACACAAGCACCATTTCAAGGCTTTGCAGTCGTCCTCGAACGGAAGTTCCCCGCCAGTGTTGATTGTAGCCAGCGCAGCCGGGAAGCGCAGTGCGATGTCGGTATTGCCGGATATTCAGGATTCCATTCTATCAACTCCGCTGCAACCGCACGATCTCTCGGCGAAGCTGTCACACTTCATAAAAGTCGAGAAGCCGGCTGCCTCTGTCGCTTTGAATGCGGATTTCATTAATCCGTTTGTCGAAGGAACGGTAGCGACCCTGAAGCAGATGGCGGAGATGGTATGCGTGCGCACGAATTTGAGTCTAAGTGAAGACGCCAAGACTTCGGGTGATATATCGGGGACGATCGGATTATCCGGCGAGGCGGAAGGATTCGTATCGGTCTCATTCAGATTGGATCTTGCTCAGAAGATTGTTGGGAAAATGCTGATGCTGGAGGATGGTGAAGCAGCTTCGGAGGATGATATGCGGGACGGCGTCGGCGAGTTCATGAATATGGTAGCTGGTTATGCGAAGGCGCAATTAGCGAATACCGAGCACAGTTTCATGCTGTCGATCCCGAATGTAATTTCAGGCGGACCACACAGTGTCGGACAGCCGCGCGGTTTGTCGTTATTCGTAATCGACTTCGAAACCGATGGCAGTGAATTCCATGTGATCGTGTGTCTGGTGCCGAAGAAGAAATAGCCGCAATTAATTGACGACGTAGAGAAGCCGGTAAGATTACTTGCCGGCTCTCTATTTTGAGCCATCCCGAATACAGTTAGTTGACGACTCATCATTCTCGCTGGAGTCATACGCGATCAGTAAAGGAAACAGCGGAAAAGATGCCGGGAGAAATCGCGGGAGCATTCAGTCGTACAGCCGTAAGGCGGTTCGATTGCTGAACCGGGCTGAGCGAAATCAACTGCACATTCCCTATGATTATACGGCGGATACTTCAGTAATAACAGAAGGCGAAGCATTTGAGCTTCGCCTTTCTGTTTTTCGGTTCAGTTGCTAAGCGATCAATGCTTAGCAGAGTTCATCATCAGAATCCACTGGAACCTTCATGTTCGTCAAGCGGGAATTCAGATCTGGGATCCTTGCCTTCTTTATAGAAGGTTGGAGCAGCGCTGGATTTCTTCAGCGGTTTCAAGCTATAATGGGATGGACTGGTTTTACCAAATCCTCGAGGTGAGTGTGAGGAGACCGAACCTTCACGCCTGTCCTCTCTGGATCCCGTAACGATCTGGAACAGTTCACTGACCGTTGACATCATTGATTCTGCTTGTCCCGACAGTTCTTCCGCTGCTGAAGCGCCTTCTTCGGCTCCCGCGGCAGTCTGCTGTGTCAGTTGGTCAACCCCCGCGACAGAGTTGTTCAGTTGGTCGATGCCGGTCGCCTGTTCTGAGGAAGCCGCGGAAATTTCTTCGACAAGTCGGGAAACCTGCTGCGAGGATTCAGTAACTTCAGTGAGGGCTTGTTTCAAGCCTGAAACCACATCCGCTCCGGATTTTACTTTGTCAACCGTGCTTTGGATCAGCGAGCTGGTATTCTTTGCGGCATCCGCGCTGCGCATGGCAAGATTTCTAACCTCTTCGGCAACGACAGCGAATCCCTTACCTGCTTCACCGGCACGCGCGGCTTCGACCGCGGCATTCAGAGCCAGCAAGTTTGTTTGGAAGGCGATTTCATCGATGGTTTTAATGATTTTCGAGGTTTGATCAGTTGCTTCCTTAATTTGTCCCATGGCTTCGATCATATTGCCTGCACTACTGCCAGCTCTGTCAACATGCTTTGTCGACTCTGTCATTAAATTGGCAGCGGTAGTTGAGCTGTCGGCATTCTGTTTAATCATAGCGGCCATTTCTTCAAGGCTGGAACTCGCTTCCTCAATGAGTGCCGCTTGGCGGCTGGCTCCATCAGCTAAGGACTGACCGGCAGAGGACACTTGTTGGGCGGCTGAGGTAACCTGACCGGAACCTTCCGCGAGTACTCCCGCAAGAAGCTGCAGTCGTTTGCCTATTCGAGTGCCAAAGAAGAGGGCAAAGGACCCGATGAGCAGCACGAGAATCGGGCTGACGATGAAGACAGCCCTGAGAATTTGAGCAAGAGCGCGATTTGTGACGTCGGATGCCTTAACATAGTCATCATCATACACACTTGCTCCAATCACCCATCCCCAAGGCTCAAAATAAACACAGGCGGCTGTTTTCCAACGGGCTTCAATATCATCTTTGTTTTTCCACGGATAGCGTTCCATAACCGTTTTCCCGTGTCCAGCTTCAACGGAATGGTTGATGATATCTTTGATCATGTAATTGCCGGAGGCATCTTTAGCTTCCCAGATATTCTCCCCATCTCTTTTTCCTTGGTAAGAAATGATATAATTGCCCTTTTCATTTCCTTTTGCGCCCAGCACGTAGATATAGCCGGATTTACCTATTTGTACATCCATGATATGTTGTGCGATAGCATCCATTGACTCCTGCTTGACGCCGAAGTAGAGGACACCAACAACATCATTCTGTTTATCGAATATCGGCTCATAGGCTGTAAGATACCATGCATTGACTACATAGGCTCGACCTCGGTAGGTTTTGCCGCTAAGAACCGTCTGCACGACTTCATTTGGAGTACCATCGGGATTTTTTGCCGGGATATAAGTGCCGATCGCTCTGGTGTTATCGAGAGTCTCGACATTGGTGGCAATCCGCAGCATATCACCTGAATCATTCATTCTCTGGAAGACAGTACAAGTACCACCAACCAAGTCTGTGACGTCATCCACCAGCGGTGTTGGGGTGTTCAGATCCTTATTCTGTTTCAGCCAGGTTTTGCCGATGTTCATCTTCGGCAAGGAAACCGTTCTTGTTTCCTTGGTAAACTGATTGACTGTTGTCCAATCCACTTTCTGCGACGAGAAATTCGGCGTACCCATCGCTGTCATAAAGCTGTGAGCCGCACTCAAGCCCTGGTTCACTTGTTTCTGGACAATTTCGTGGGCGGCCTCACACATATTATAGACCCCCTGAGCAGAGTGCCCTGTAATTTCGTCAACAGTGTGTCGCCATTGTTGGTCAAGCTCGATGGCGGCAACCGTCGCGATTTGATTCTTCTGAACCATAACGACAATTGCGATTGTGAGGGCAGGCAGGATTGCAGCCAGAAGCGTCAATCCGATAATCTTGTTTTTTAGAGACATCTTCATTTTGACTCTCTCTTTTTCTATTGGTTCAATCAATTAATTATGTTATGAGACTTTGTAAGTTAAAATCCACTTCAAGAATATTGAACAAGGACTTCAGATTTAGTATCGATAGGAAGAATGTTCCATGAGATGAGTCAGACATTGCACGAGCTTCCATCGGAATTTTCCTATTAGGACGTTAGCGATCTTACGTTTTTACGCTTCGGGCATATTTTCAGTGATTGCCGCGACATCGATCATTCCGGGACCGGTAATAACATGTCCGATATCCAGGAGAATATTAACCCTGTCCTTTGCCTTTCCCATTCCAGTGATGAAAGAGCTGTCCACTGACGAATCCACAGTGGGAGGATCTTCGATATCCGAACCGGGGATATCCAGCACTTCGGAGACCTGATCGACTTTTATCCCCATTTGATTTCCGTCGACATCGACGACAATGATGCAGGTTTCAGGCGTTTGAGCCGCGAATTCCATATTAAACTTCAGACGCAGGTCGATTACGGGGATCACTTTTCCTCGAAGATTCGTCACACCGAGTACATAATTCGGCATTCGAGGCACGTGAGTGATAGCCATCATTCCGATGATTTCGCGGACTTTAATGATCTCAATTCCATAGGCTTCACCAGCAAGTTCGAACGTCAAATACTTACCCGCTCGTGTGTCTGTGGAGTGTTCTTGGATAGGATTCGCCATTATTCTCACCTTATTATTGACATTTTATTCTCATTGACTTGTTAATAGATAGCTATGAGAAAGCTCGTGCTAAAAACATGATTGACATATAGCTTATCGCATATCGAATTAAAGCATGCACCTCGCATTGCAAAATGCCCGATGCTTCATGATGATGAGGTATAGCAAGGGATATGCCAGTGCAATTCGCGATACTCCGGCAATAAAGTGCCGAAAAGTCTTGAGCGTCAAAGGGACTTGTGGCAGGAAAGTTGCAATACTGCGAACGTCATTCCGTTTCCGGGATTAGCTTCCTGATGTTTCGGAACAGCAACATTCGTTGAAATCGGATTAAACAGAAGATAAAGACATGACAAGCATTGAGAACATTGCCCAAGAAGTCATCATGCTGGAAAGCACTGATTGTGATGCCTGCGAACGGGTTGCGAAGCTTCTCCTTGACTACGCCGAATCGGTTTCGGCAGATAAAGAACAGAAGAATGTTGCCCGCGAAGCGGCCGAGCTGTGCCTGCGGATAGGCAGTTCCACGGATCCGGATAGCGATTTGGAGCGGTTGAACAGATTTATCGAGATGATTCAGAATCCGGACAAAGAATCAAAGAACTCATCCGATTCCTCCAGCATTATCGATGATGCAATGGTAGCGGAGTTTCTTCAGAAACAGGAGAGTGTGCTGCAGGATTTTGAAGCGAGTTGTCTTGAAATGGAGAACGGGGATCTTACAAAGTATTCGGAACTGAAGCGCCAGATACATACATGGAAGGGCGATTCGGCGATTCTCGGCTTGCAGGAGTTATCGGACAAGCTTCATAAGGTTGAAGACGCATTGGAAGACACCGCAAAAGAGGATTACGGGAAAATACCGGATGCGCTGCTGAAGTTAAAAGACATCCTGGCGTCATACTTCAATGATCTTTTGCGCACGGGGACGGGAGCTGTTGCGGAGATTGATGAAGTAATCGACAAGCTGACCGTCGTTTGGTCGGAAGCCGAGCCGGCGGAGCTTGCGATCAACTATGCCGATGAAGCTGAAGATATCCAATCAGATGCTGCGCCTGAAGTTGAAGTTGATTCCACTGCGACATCCAACATGCCGATCGAGTCGAAGGAGTTTGAGATACCTCCGGATGTTGATAATGAGTTGGTAAATGAATTTCGTACTGAGTCCGAGGAGCATATTCATAATGCCGAAGTGGCGTTAATGAGTATCGAGAGCGATCCTTCGGACATGGACGCGGTGAATGTCGTCTTCAGGGCATTCCACACTATTAAGGGTGTGGCCAGTTTTGTGGGATTGAGCTATATCACGGAGATGGCGCACAAAGCTGAGAATTTCCTGGATCGTGTCAGGAAGGGTGATTTGACATTGGAGGGCGTCTATACGGATCTGGCGTTTGAAGCGCTCGATATGCTGAAGCATATGATTGCGAATATGGAGACTGCGATCGAAAACGGCAGATATACTGCTGATTGCAGTTACTTCCTCTTGATAAAGCGTTTGGAGAATCCGACTTCGGCTTCGATTCCACAAGCACCAAAGGCAGAGCAACGGAAAGAGCCTGTGGGGCAAATCCTCGTGTCGGGGGGAAAGGCGGATCCAATTGCGGTAGAGGAAGCTCTTCGGAAGCAGGCAGACGGAGATCGCCGTCCGATAGGCGAGTTGCTTGTTGAGGAGAAGGCTGCAAAGGCATCTGATGTTGTTCAAGCTGTACGTTCACAGCAAGCGGATACCGCGGGAGTGAAGGCCAAGTCAAATGAGGGCACAGTTAAGGTCAGTACTTCACGGCTCGACAATTTGATCAACTCCGTCGGTGAATTGGTGATTGCGCAGTCGATGGTCAGCCAAGATCCGGATATTAACCGAATCGCGAGCCAGAGTCTGAGCAGAAACGTGTCGCAGCTTATAAAAATCACACGATCTCTTCAGGAATTGGCTTTGAGCATGCGCATGGTATCGGTGAAGCCGACGTTCCAAAAGATGGCACGATTGGTTCGCGATCTCGCGCGGAAGTCCGGCAAAGATGTTGCCTTTGAGATGCATGGCGAAGATACCGAATTGGACCGGAATATGGTAGAGGCGATAGCCGATCCGCTGGTTCATATGGTTCGCAACGCGGTTGATCATGGTATTGAACGCAGTGATATTCGGATTGCCAACAATAAGGATCCACAGGGGCTGGTCACTTTATCTGCGGCTCATGAAGGCGGATCGGTAGTCATCAGTTTACGGGATGACGGAAAGGGACTGGATAAGGAAAGGATTTACGCGAAGGCATTGGAGCGCGGAATCATTGATCCCAATACTCAGTTGACGGATTCCGACATGTACAATCTGGTTTTCCAGCCGGGATTTTCGACAGCGGAGAAGGTAACCGATGTATCGGGGCGAGGAGTCGGCATGGATGTCGTGCGGACGAACATCGAGAAGCTTCGCGGATCGGTTATTATCGATTCCGAACCGGGCAAAGGTTCGATTTTCAAGATGCGCCTGCCGCTTACATTGGCGATAATCGACGGCATGGTCATCCGGGTTGGTGATCAGCGTTTCATCATTCCGACAGTGGCTATCACGGAATCCTTCCGCACGACCATGAAGGACATCGTCACCGTACGGGGTCGCACAGAAATGGTATCGTTGCGGGGACAATTGATACCGATCTCGAGACTGCACCACATTTTTGACATTAAGACCGGGAAGAAAAGCATTACGGAAGGCATTCTCGTCGTAGCTGAAGGCAAGGACAGCCGGGTGGCGCTGATGGCGGACGAGATGCTGGGTCAGCAACAGGTCGTTATCAAACGGCTTGGTGACATTTTTGACGGTATGAGCGCGGTAAGCGGCGGCGCGATACTTGGCGACGGAACAGTAAGTCTTATTCTTGATATCGAAGGCATTTTGCGGTTATCGAGCGAGGTACCAGTACAGAATGTTCGGCAGTTCTCTGAAGCAGCGATTGAAGCATAAACATCGGCATTCCGACGAAAAAATGACGGCATTAAAAGCAGCGAGCACTCCTGTGGCTGATATCAGATTTGACAATAAGGATTTCAAGAAGGTATTCGATTTAGTTCATCAATTGACGGGCATTCACTTGCATGACGGCAAGCGCGAGCTGGTGTCAGCGAGGCTGTCAAAGCGAATGCGCGCGCTGGATCATAAGAGCTTGGGGGAATACTTAAGCTATGTTGAAGAGGAAGAGACCCAGGAAGAATTGATCTCGATGCTGGACGCTTTGAGCACGAATCTGACGAGTTTTTGGAGGGAGTCCGATCATTTTGATTTTCTTGCCGAGCATGTCTTGCCTGATTGGATTAAGCGGACAGAGAAAACCGGCTGCAGGCGTTATCGCCTATGGAGCGCCGGTTGCTCAACCGGTGAGGAGCCCTATGGTTTAGGGATTCTATTTTATCATCATCTTCAAAAGATAAAGGGATTGGATCTGAAGATACTTGCCACGGATTTGTCCACAAAGGTGCTTGGAATTGCGCAAGCAGGATGGTATGAGGCACAGCGAGTTCAGACGATTCCCGCCGAATATCTGAAGACATACTTCTCCAAAAAGACCGAAGATCGTCGTATTGTTTATCGAATCAGTCCCGAGATTCGCAAGCTGATCACATTTGATCGTTTGAACTTGATGGAATCGTGGCCAATGACGGGTCCATTCGATATTATATTTTGCCGGAATACGATGATATATTTCACGAAGCAAACCCAGCAACATCTCATAAATCGCTTCTACGATTTGCTGCGCAGTGGTGGAATGCTATTCGTAGGCCACTCCGAGAGTCTTGCTGGAACTGATCATAAGTTCCGATATTTGCGTCCAACCATATACGAGAAACCTTGACAACAACTACTTCCACTTTAGTTCGGCGTCACGTAGTTGGCGTTGCGGATATGAAGCTCGCGAAGGGAGAAGGGAATCTTATCGTCACGCATGCACTCGGTTCATGCATCGGGATTGCCTTAATCGATCCGGTCGCGAAGGTGGGCGGCATTCTTCACTTCATGCTACCCGACTCAAAAGTGAATCCCGAACGCGCCGAATCCAGCAAATGGATGTTCGCAGACAGGGCGGTTCCGGCATACTTCGAGCAGGCTTATGCCATGGGCGCCAGCAAACAGCGCTTATCCGTTTATATTGCCGGTGGCGCGCAGTTTGTCGATAAGAAAGATGTATTCGCCATAGGCAAGCGCAACCACACAGCACTGAGAAAGATTTTCTGGAAGCTGGGAATACTGATCAAGGGTGAGAATATCGGCGGCACGATTTCAAGAACACTGTATCTTGACGTCGATTCCGGCGCCTGCTGGTTTTCATCCGGCGGCAAGGAGTTTAAGCTATGACATCATTAGAGAAGATTTCTCAGGAAATCGAATATCTCGAACCTATTTCCCCTACTTTGCCGCGATTAGCTCAATTAATCGATGATCCGGATTCGGGATTGAATCAGATTGTTGAAGTAATTGAATATGATCCGATGATGACGGCGAATTGTCTGAAGCTTGCGAACTCAGCCTACTATGCGACCGGATATGAAGTGGACAATGTGCGGGATGCCGTGCAAAAACTTGGGACAGGTCGTATTTTAGAATATGCTGTCGGCCGAGAGATCGGCGGCAGGCTGAAAAAAGCCTGCCCGGAGTATGGACTGAGGGAATCCGAGTTGTGGGAGCATTCGGTAGCGGCGGCGACAGCGGCATCCCTTCTGCCCCAGTTTGCCAAGAGGCCGGTTCATCAGGCCGCTTTCACTGCTTCGCTGCTGCATGATTTAGGAAAGATAGTCATGAGCCGCTACCTTGATGAGGATGTTTTGGATGATATCCGGCACTGGATAAAGCAAAGAGAAGGAACATATGTCGAGGCGGAGACGGCGGTTGTGGGCTGCAATCATGCTCAGATCGGCGGTCTAATCGCACGGCGATGGAAATTTCCCGCAGTGTTGGCGGACAGCATTGCTTATCATCATGATCCACGAGGAAAAGGGCGATCGAACATTGTATTGGATGCTGTGCACATCTGCAATACCATAGCAAAAATAATAGGAATTGGGATTGGCACCGAGGAGATGAATATGGCGGCTTCAGCGGAATCCGCAAGTTCTCTCGGACTAAGTCCGGGATCAATAGAGGCTTTATGTGCCGCAACCAAAATAGAGCTACCCAGAATTCTGTCTATCTTCGAGGAAGATAAACATGGCGTATAACATTTTAATCGTAGACGATTCCGAAGTGACCCGCAATGTGATGGCGCGAACGCTGAAGATGTGCGGAGTGGACATCGGTGAGATGTACTTTGCCGAGAATGGAAAGCAGGGCTTGGAGCAGTTGGATAAATCCTGGCCGGATCTCGTCTTTTGTGACATTAACATGCCGGTCATGGACGGCTTGGAGTTTGTCAATGAGCTGCATAAATCCGAAGAGTGGCGGGATTTGCCCGTTGTGATCGTATCTACTGAAGGAAGCCAGACGCGCATGGAGGAACTGCGCCAGAGTGGAATCAAGGGGTACATTCGCAAGCCATTCAAGGCGGAGCAGGTAGCGGAAATCATCGAGCAGTTATTGGGAAAGGACCAGCATGTCTGATGTCATAAAAGAAGCATTATACGAGTCAGCAATGACCGTATTTGAGACATCCGCATTTATGGATGTTTTCGAGTGGGAGGAAGACAGCGGGCTGCCGATGCCGGATATCGCGGCAACGATGAAATTTGCGGGTCATGCGGAGGGCGAGATATCGCTCAGTCTTTTCAGCGAGTTGCTGGACACGTTGGCCGAGAATATGCTGGGCGAGCCGGTTGAGGGGCCAAATGCGGAAAAGCAGCGGCAAGATGCTTTGAAGGAAGCCTTGAACATGGTATGCGGCAACTTTCTGACTTCATGGATGGGCGACGCTCCGGTTTTTAATTTAAGTCCTCCCGAGATCATCGATATTCGGCGAGTTGCTGAGAACGCGGAAGCTGCCGGCAGAATCGTTCTGCGTTTGAATCTTGAGGATACATGTGCTGAGTTGGTGGTAACGAAGCATACAAAGTAAAGTAACATTTTGTCGCAGGCATATTGAGCAATGATTCGAGTACTTATCGTAGATGACTCAGCTCTGGTCAGGAAAGTTCTAAGTGAGGAGCTTGCCCATGATCCTGAGATCGAAGTTGTCGGAACCGCACCCGATCCGTATGTAGCTCGTGACAAGATTGTCCGGATGAATCCAGATGTTATCACGCTTGACATTGAGATGCCGCGAATGGATGGATTATCATTCTTGCGGAAGCTGATGATTCATCATCCGATGCCTGTGATCATCGTCAGCTCGCTGACCAAAAGAGGCGGTGAGATGGCAATGGAAGCACTAAGCCTTGGAGCCGTTGAAGTCTTATGCAAGCCGGGGGAAGCTTATACGGTCGGAGAGTTATCACGGGAACTGATCGAGAAGATCAAGGTTGCCTCGAAGTTAAAGGTGGAGAAGCGCGAAGCTGCATCATCTCAGAACGGTCAGCTCAAGCCGATGCAGGCGCTGACCCAGACAACGCTGAAGATAATCGCGATTGGCGCATCGACCGGGGGCACGGAAGCGCTGCGGGAAGTGCTCATGCGGTTTCCGGTGAACGCGCCGGCGGCGTTGGTTGTGCAGCATATGCCGGAGAAGTTCACCAGAGCTTTCGCGGATCGCTTGAACGGATTATGCGCGATCGAAGTGCGGGAAGCCAAGAGCGGTGATACCCTGCGGCAAGGACTGGCGTTGATCGCGCCGGGCAACAAGCATATGCTGTTAACAAGAACCGGCGCGGTATACTCAGTGGTAGTCAAGGATGGACCGCGCGTGCATCATCAGCGGCCCGCCGTGGATGTTACTTTCAAATCCGTGGCTCGTTTTGCGGGAAAGAACGCGATTGGAGTTATCTTAACCGGTATGGGAGCGGATGGCGCGGAGGGATTAATGGAGATGCGCAATGCGGGCGCGCACACAGTAGTACAGGATGAGAAAACCAGCATTGTATTCGGTATGCCCAAGGAAGCGATTGCCATCGGCGCGGCCGAAAAAGTCGCGCCGTTGACGCAAATAACACAGAATGTGATGGGATTTGTAACGTAGCATTATATAAGAGCATAAGATAAAAAAGAAATAAAGAATCCCTGCCGATGAGGCAGGGATTCCTGTATTATCCATTACACTACTTGTATGATAACAATATGCCGCAAATATTATCGTAAGTTTTAAGCGCTATAAATACAGTAATTAAAACAAATGGCACTAAACTTGAGTAGCTATTATATAAGATCTGGCACAATAATCTCGTTCACGCGAGACTATCCATCATTATTTTACATTTGCATTTAGTTTCAAAAAGGAGAGCACAAATGGCACGTGAAGACAATCCCAACAGCGAAATGCGCAAAGAGTTAAAGGTTATTCGAAAGATGTTTTTCGGTTCTCTGTTTGGAGCCGGCTTCTCATCCCTTTTCTTTGGCTTGGCACTTTCTGCTACAGGGGAATTAGGTGATCTCGGAATTCTTGTCAATTTCGCAGGAGTATTCTTAGGATTTGCGTTCGGGGGAATCATTGGCGGTGTAGCAGCGATTATTGGCGCTGTCCAATCAAGCTACTCGAGTGACGGGAAAGGTCAATAACAACATCGAACAAAGTCTTAATTGTTTCGTGTAAGTTGAAATCCCTGCTGTGAAAGCAGGGATTACAGACTATTGACAAACCCTACCTTTTTTAAGGTGGGGTTTTCTTTATGACCCAAGAGACAGTGATTCATTTCTCAAGCTTCACTAAAGCCTCTCATAATGTCACGATAATCTTAACCAAACCGGTCGGCTACAAGCAGCCAACACGGCGCAAAGACTTTGTCAGCAAGCTGAAATCCCTGCTGTGAAAGCAGGGATTATTTATTAGCGAGCCCGATGGGATTCGAACCCATGACCTACGGCTTAGAAGGCCTATCTTTATTCAAACATGGATTTAGCACAATGAATTCTTTGTCTACAAATGCAGTGGAATCAGTTCTTTAAATTCTGGACGAATCGACCAATAGATTCGCTAACGTGACGAATCTGCTATACAAACATGTGCGTTGCAGAACCAATAGCTAATAGATAAATATTCGCATCTAACACTGCCGGAATGAACCGCTTAGTGCCGCAACTTGTATTCAGCCAGGATAATCGCTTTCGTAAATTCAGCCATAAGAATCGCATCTTGCTTTGTTATTGTAGGTGTCGCAGTATTTCCGTGGGCAGCAAGTGGTGTCGTGCTTCTTAGGTCGTAAATGGACAATACATAGTTTAAGATTTCTTCACTCAGATTTGAATCACGCTTGTATCGTTCGAAGAACCCACCTAAAGTCTGATTCTGTACACTAGCAGTACCAACAATGTCTTTTGCAAGTGTTTCAAGTGCAGATCCACATGCATGTACCGTTCCAGAAAAATCATTCTTGGCCAAACATGTGTCCATCCGATCTACAAGTACCCTGATGTTTACATGTTCTTCCGAATGCGATTCAAGTTCATCAATTGGCGTGACCTGAACTTCAATAGATGGTGTGCGTCCGGGTCGGGATATGAATCGCGCCGTTACTTCTTCTTTCTCAAGTAGATCATTGATTTCATCTA
>JAHIZR010000181.1 GCA_018814465.1 bacterium
CCGACGGCTTTCACGCAGTGCGAACAGTGCATGCCTTCCACGGTCAGCTCAATTGCGGTCCGCGAACTGCCGGAGACGGCGGGACTGAATTTCTTCATAAGCTTCCTTCCGAAATGTCTGAGCATAAATACGGTTAATAATAGAGCGCTGCCATAGCCGGTCCACAGCGAGATGGCATGTTCGTGGTGCATTAGGGGATGGATCGTCCAGCCCATCGCGGCGGTCAGATAGTCCAGTCCCAGTCCGAACAGCAAAGCCAGCACGGCAATCGATCCCAGATAGAGCGCGAGCACGCGGCTTCCCATGGCGCGCAAAATAATCACCATCGTGGCCGCATTCGTCGCCGGACCGGTCATCAGAAAGACAAACGCCGCGCCCGCTGAGATGCCTTTGGTCATCAGCACCGCCGCAATCGGCACACTGGCCGTCGAGCAGACATAGAGCGGCAGCCCAAACAGCATCATCAGCAGCATGGCAGGGAGGCCCTGACCCACGGTTTCAGAGAAAAAGTCTTGGGGCACCGCCAACGAAATTGCCGCCGCGATCAGGATGCCGATCACCAGCCACAACGCGATATCGCCGAATAGATCAATGAAAGCAAAGCGCCCACCTTCGATTAGTTTTCGGCCCAGCGAAAGCTTTTCCCGTTGATCCTGCAGCGCGTCTTCGGCGGGCTGATGGTATTTCATCCAATGCTCATCGACTGCGGAGTTCTTTCCGAACAGCAGAACAGCGATCCCTCCGGCGATCCCACTGATGAAAGCCGCAATCGGGCGGAAGATCGCGAAGATCCAGCCAAAGAAACCATAAGTCACGATAATTGAATCCACTCCGGTCTGCGGAGTCGAAATCAGGAAGGATACCGTCGCGGCGCGGCTTGCTCCTCGTTTGCGCATGCCAATACCGGTCGGAATCACGCCGCAGGAACAGAGCGGCAGCGGCACACCGACAACTGCGCCTTTCACCGCCGATGCCACCGATTCATCGCCGAGATGCCGGGCCACCGTCTTGCGCGGCACAAAGGCGTGCATCAGCCCCGCCAAGATGAATCCCAGGGTCAAATAGGGCGCCATTTCGACAAACAGTTTAAGCGCTTCAATAAGAAATGATGATAATAAAGTCATTACAAAACCTAATATTAGTCCAATATGTAAGCTACACAATTCTCCGCGAACTTTCAACTGCCGGCTGACAATTCAAAAAGCACTTAAGCCCCTGTAATTAGTTGCGGTTTGGGGCAAATTATGTTAATATACAGGATATGCTTTGACTTACTGATTGAGTGATTGTTGATGTCCATAAGCTTCTGTGACCGGCTGCGCGAGGCAGTGAGTTCCGCCGGATGCCCCATCTGTGTCGGTCTTGATCCCGACCCGAAACTGCTGCCTGAACACTTCGGTCCAAGTCCCGAAGGTTGCCTGCGCTTCCTGACCGAAATCATCGCCGCCACCTGCGACTTAGTCCCAGCTTATAAGCCAAACTCTGCATTTTTCGAGGCTTATGGCTCTGCTGGATGGTCCATGTTAGAGAAACTCCGCGATCTCATTGGCCCCCAAGCCTTGCTGATTCTGGATGCCAAGCGGGGAGATGTCGAGCATACCAATGCCGCCTATGCGAATGCGGTTTTTCAGCATCTAAAGGCGGATGCGATCACCGTTCACCCCTATCTCGGCGGCGGAGCCCTGAATCCCTTCATGCAAGACCCCGCCAAAGGAATGTTCGTATTGTGTGTTACCTCGAATCCCGGCGCGGTCTCGATTCAGAATCTGATGCTGGAAAGCCATCCTCTTTATATTGAAGTGGCCCGGCAGGCAAAACATTGGAGCGCCTATGACAACGTCGGACTCGTTGTCGGCACAACCAAACCCGACGCGCTCAAATCCGTATTGAAAGTAGCGCCTGAACTGCCTTATCTCTTGCCCGGCTCCGGCGCGCAGGGCGGCACACTGAAGGTAACGAAGGATTTGAAAGAGGCAGGGAGCCCTTATCTCTTGAATTTCGCGCGCAGTATTCTCTATGCGTCCGATGGAAAAGACTTCGCGGAAGCCGCCCGCTCGGAAGTGTTGCGCCTGCGGGGAGTATTGGAAAAGAGTGCGGATTAATCGTGACCGACAAAGCCGATAAATTAAACCGCCTGCGCGAGTGCGGAGCCTTTCTGGAAGGTCACTTTCTGCTCTCCAGCGGACGGCACAGCGATGTCTATATCGAGAAATTTCGTCTGCTGGAACGGCCCGATCTGACCGGAATGTTCGCTTCGGATATCGCTAAGCATTTCTCGGGTGTGCCGCTCGATCTGGTGGTTGGACCTTTGACCGGCGGTGTGATTGTCGCGCATGAAGTCGCGAAGTTATTGAGCCGCCCGCTCGCTTTTCCGGAACGGATCGACGGCGTTATGCGCTGGCGGCGCGGCTTCAAAATCACTCAAGGCATGCGTGTGCTGATCTGCGAAGATGTCATTACGACCGGCAAATCCGTCGGCGAAGTATTGACGGCGGTCGAACGCGAAGGCGGCGAAGTCATCGGCATCGGCTGTCTCATTCAGCGCGGCGAAACGGATTTATCTCCCACTCCTTATCCGGTCATCAAACTCGCGCTACAAAGCTGGACTCCGGAGGAATGCCCCTTGTGCGAGCAAGGCATGCCATTGGAAAAACGGGGAAGCCGGTAGAATTCTATTTCCCCTCATAGCCCCTTCACTAACAAAAGGAACTGCTCATGAGTGAAACTGTAGATTATGTCGAAGCTGCTCAGCCACAAGCTACTCCGGTTTCAGTAGCCTATGCCGGATTCTGGAGACGAGTGCTGGCCGCGATTATCGACGGCATTATACTCAGCGCGATTTTCTGGATCATCGGCGGCGGCGATTTTTCCGGCGCTTCATGGATCGTAACCACTGCAATCGCCTGGCTTTATTATGCACTGCTGGAAAGCTCCGCTAAACAGGCAACGCTCGGCAAAATGGCAGTGGGCGTCATCGTTACCAATGAAGACGGCAAACGCATCTCGATTTTGCGGGCTACGGGCCGTCATTTCGCGAAGTGGATTTCCGCCATCATTCTTTGCATCGGTTTCATCATGGTTGCTTTCACTGAGAAAAAACAGGGACTCCATGACATGCTGGCGGATACACTCGTCGTTAAGGTGAAATAAATATGTTCTGCCCTCATTGTGATCACGAGAATATTGACAGCGCCCATTATTGTGCGCGCTGCGGCAAGGAGCTTGTCGCGAAAACCTCAACTCCTCCGCCGCCTTCGGTTACGCCGGTAGCGCCGCCACAGTATCAAACCTATGCCGCGCCGTCCGTCGCTATTCAGCCAGTAGAATATGCCGGGTTCTGGCTACGGTTCGTGGCCTATCTTATCGACGGATTTCTTATGGCGGTCGTTTTCGCAATTATATTTGCTGTGTTGCTCGGCGGTGGATTTCTTGATTTTGCCGATTTTGTGATGAACAGTAGATTGATCCTGCTCGTGAATATCTTGGGGAATGCTTTCGTTTGGCTCTATTTCGCTTTGAGCCACACCTCGAAGTATCAAGCGACCCTCGGCAAGCTTGCGGTTGGTCTGGCAGTCACGGACATAGCTCATCACCGGATTTCCTTTGCCCGCGCGACCGGCCGTCATTTCGCCAAGTGGATTTCCGCGGTGCTGCTGTTTATCGGTTATCTCATGATCGGCTTCACCGCGAAGAAACAGGGACTCCATGACATGCTCGCGGACACACTCGTGGTGAAGAGGTAAACGAACTTTGCACCTTTACGTACTCGCCTCCGGCTCTAAAGCCAACTCGGTCTTGCTGCGTGACGGCAATACGCGGATTCTGATTGATGCGGGACTCGGTATCCGCAAAATGACCGCCGCGCTGGAATCCATCGGCGAGTATCCGCAATATCTGAATGCGATTTTTATCACGCACGAGCATGCCGACCATACGCGCTGCCTGAACCGCCTCGCGCCTTATGCGAAGGTGAAAGTCTACGGCAGTCTGGGCACGCTCATGAATCTGGAGGGAAAAGCGCACGCCAAGCAGGAACTGGTCGCGATGAACGGCGATGTGATTCAAGTCGGGCCCTTTTCCGTGACGGCGATTCCGGTCACGCACGATGCCGCTGAACCGACCGCCTTTCATATCACGACCGAACGGGAACGCATCACGATCGCCACGGACTTAGGCGAGGTGCCCGAGGAACTTTCCTGCGCGCTC
>JAHIZR010000182.1 GCA_018814465.1 bacterium
AAAGCTTTCAGGAAACGCAAATAATACGGCCGAACCGTCTCGACCTGTGTCTGTTGCAGGAGGATTTCGCTGACCCAAATCCGGTAGGGATTCCGGTTTGTTCTCCACGGCAAAAAGCGGCGATTATCTGTATACCACTGCGCAAGTTTTCGCACAGAGGAAATCGAAAGCGTGGTCGTCGGGGTCAAAAGAGATAGGAAGGTGTCAGATAGCGGCCCGTCTATTGACTAATTATCGGATGGTTGGCCGAGATCAAGTTCAAGGAGCAGCTTGATCGTCTCCGGAACTGGATCTATGGCTTTTTTTTTACGGTGACCGATGCCCAGCCGCCAAGCCTGCACAGCCTCCGATCCATCAAGCCAGACTCGCATCATGCGCCGGTTCGTAATCACCAGTACCGACTTGCCCTCTTTGGATTTCAGGATATGCGAACGCTTAATCAACAGATAGACTGATGACAAACCGCAGAGAGCCAGCCAAAGACCGAGAATGATCAGTCCGGCATGCAAATCTTTGGACGTGATGGCGGTGCCGACAACAATGACGAACGGAGTGAAGAGCATCATCGTTTTCAGTACGATGAACTGGCTGAGCTTCTTCGTGCGTTTCGGCTCGTGCCAGTCCTGGACCGAGACAACATACTCCGCCTGCGCTAAATTCTGATAGAGCAGATCCAGCAGTTCACGGGCTTCTTCATGAACCTCGATGAATTTTTTGTGCCCGAGTTCGCCGGCAGAGAATTTTTTTAGAGTGTCTAAGTCCACAATTAACAAGTAGAAAAATAAATGAAACGAAGGAGGAGCAACGGATTGTGCCTACTCATCCTATTAGAAACCAATATAATAAAAACACCTAAGGAGCGCAAGACTAACCGCTTAGTCTTTGTGAGTAGTTTTGTCAAACTTAGTCGCCCGCTTTTCGCTCATAAGTTCCTCTCTTGTTTGCTTTTCGGTAGAATAATCTTATATTTAACTTCAACAAATTTGTCATTAAGGACATGGATTGGGACGACTCATGCTTCGCTTTCTAATCTGTTCACTCCTATTGATTTCAGCAGGTTCCGCGCTCTTGGCCGAGGAAATTCCGGACTCGCTCAAGGTAAAAGAGGTTCAGCGCATTGACACCATGTTCGTGATACCTGCCGGGCCGGTCGCCGGAGCCTTCTCTTCCGACTGCCGCATGCAGGTCGTGGATACCGTCGCCGGATGGGCGAAGATTCAGGTCGAGGGCTGGGTGCCTGTGGGCTTGGTTTTGGATCGGATTAATATCGTAAATAATTATAATTCATTTAATAATACTGCCCCAACAGCAGACAAAGTAGTCCGCCAGCAATGCACCGCCATCACAAAAAAGGGTACTCGCTGTAGCCGCATGGCTCAAATTGGCTCGGATCGCTGTTGGCAACACCAACGGGGGAAATAAGCAATGTCGACTCTTTTCATGAATAGGTTTATGCATCCTCAGTGGGTCAGGAGTCATCTGAAGGGCAGTTTTATTATTCTTATGCTATTGTTATCAATAGTCATAGATACAGGCAGAGCGCAGCCCATCACCGCCGCCACAGACTACGAGTGGGAAATCAACACCCCGGGGCGCACGATTTTCCGTGATAGAACTCCGATTGGTCAAATCGCTCTCATTAAATTAGAAGGTGGAGGCATCTTCGGAGGCAAAGGCAAACCTACCGGTGAAATGCTGACCATGATCGCCGATGTCTCCTTCGTACCCGGCGACACACTGCGTTTCTTCGGGGCAGCTATCGAGTTCGGAACAGCGAAATATATCAATGCTACGATTGTTCTCGATCCCGATGAACTGCCCTCTTTCTGGAAGTCGGCCAACTATATTTCCAAGACCGCGACCAATATCGCGAACACGGAGCGCATCGATACTTCCATTCGCTATCGCGGCAAGAGCGGCTGGAGTCTGGAATTCACGCAGCAGGGACAGGATCAATTCTTGGGTTTGGCCTGGACTGATCCGCTGTCCGGTAATCGCGAACACCGTTCCCTGACTCCCGATCAGTTATCTATCCTTGCTGACTTGATCGATCTTACCATCTTCGAGTTGAATCGGCAGGGCGCGAGCATCACGCTGGAGAAAGTCCGGTAATTCCTGTTCATATTTCGTACTTTATATTTCATAATTTCTACTCATGCGTTATCCCGATTTAGTTCAGAAGGCCAAGCAGCTTCCCGCAGGCAAACATGTTCTGTATGACCTGAAGAGCGGAAAAGTAATCCTCCATAATCTTGGCGTTCGTCATCTCTACATGGCGAATCATGACGAGTATCGTCTATTGATACGAATAAACGGTCGGGAATTTGCCCCGCGGCAAGGAGATTTCTTCACTGATTTTCAGTTGAAGCTGGAGGCTCAACCCGAGCGGCGGGTGGCTCTCATGGAAGCCTGCGAACTCGTTTGCAACGAAGCCGCTCCTTCTGATGTCATTCAGCGACATAATTTTCCGGCAAGCTTTGCCGTCGAGAATGAGGTAACTTGGAAGTATCAGACATCCGCCTATATGAGCGGCGGCTTTCCCACGGAAATGCTCTTCTATGGATTGCAGGCGATGATCCTGGTTCATCATCTGAACGACCCCGATTCCCATGCGCCGGAAGCCTTTCGCAAAGTTTTCGTGGATATGTCGCACGGGATGCCGCAACATGAAGCCGTCCTGCCCCTCAAGCCGCAAGTTCGCCCCGGTAAACGCTACTTCGATAAACTTGAACGACCCGTTAAGGCTTGAACAGGTTTAGATTGACCGGATACTCTACAAGATGACCACACTTGCCGCTGTTATATTCTGGATCTGCGCCGCGGCGATGGTTCATACCTACGTGACCTATCCGCTTAGCCTGAAACTGTTCCGGCATCGTTTCTCAAAACCTCCTGCTTTTGCGGACGGCGAATGGCCGGCAGTCGCTGTGCTGATTCCCGCCTACAATGAAGAAGCAGTTATGGGAAACAAGATACGCAATTCGCTGGAATTGGAGTATGAAGCAGGCAAACTGGAAGTTCTGGTCGGTTCGGACGGTTCGACCGACCGCACCAATGAAATCGTAAAATCTTTCGATGATCCGCGTATAAGACTGATCGAACTTGGCGGCCGGAACGGCAAAACCGGCGTGCTGAATCACTTAGTGAAAGCCACAACCGCGGAGATTCTCGTTTTCACGGATGCCAATGTCGAAATCGAATCGGACGCGCTGCGCAAACTCATCAGGCATTTCGCCGATCCACTAGTCGGGACAGCCGGGGCAGGAAAGTACATTCGAGTGCCGCAAGGCGCGGATGAAGTAAAAGGGGAGGCGATCTATGCCGACATCGTGAATCGCCTGAAAAAAACAGAGAGCGATATCGGCGGCATGTCCGGCGGTTTGGGCTCTCTGATGGCAATGCGGCGCAATCTTTACCAGCCTTACCGTCCCAGCTCCACCAATGACGACACGGTTCCATCTTTGCTGGCGACTTTCGCGGGCAAACGAAATGTCTATGATCCGGAAGCGAAAGCTTATGAAGAATCCGGGCACGGGCTTGGCGAGGAATTCCGCCGCCGGATTCGCATCGGAGCAGGCAACTTTCAAACGCTCTTTCGTTACCCGGCGATTCTGCTGCCTAAATATGGCATCGCTGCTTATACTTTTGTTTCGCACAAAGTGATCCGCTGGATTTTCCCGGTGCTGCTGATTTTAGTGTTGGCGGCAAATCTTTGTTTATTGAATAATCCGCTTTATCAGTTGGCGTTGGGCGGTCAACTCGCGTTCTATTTGATTGCTTTTATCGGCGGCATGGCGCTGAGTGGCGGAGTCCGACTGCCCATAGCCACCGGATTATTTCATTTTGTCGCCTTGAACGCCGGACTCCTGCTGGGTCTGTTTGTTTACTTGAAAGGCATCCGCTCATCAGCCTGGGACAGAACGGAGCGCTGAATGAATCTCTCCAAGTCTTTGACTTACTCGCTCGTCGGGACCCTCTTTCTGTTGGCGGGACTCTCGATATTCGTTGGCAGCAGAGTGGTCGGAATATTTTTGCTGCTGCCGATTGGTCTCTTGCTGCGCTCCCGCAAGGAAGAAAGTGCACCAACTGATCATCCGAACTTCCGCCGCGGCGATCCCATCGAACCG
>JAHIZR010000183.1 GCA_018814465.1 bacterium
CAGCAACTGGTAGGTGTCTTTGAGCGAAGTACGTCCGCCGTAAGCCTTCAGCGTTTTCAGCATTACTTTCAGACAGCAGCTCAAGACGATATAGAGATCACAATCGCGCTCTGCGAGGCCGCCGTACCGATGGCCGCGGTCAGCACATAGCGGTTGCGGATTTTTTCCACATCGTCCGCACACTGCTTGAGCCTGCGGTTCAGCACCTCGTTCATTTCATCGAGCGATTTGCCTTGCAGTTCACCCGGATGAATTTTCAGCATCTTGGCGCGCCGCAGAAGCGCTTTTTTCTGACGCGCGGGATCTTCGCTGGTCTCCGGCTCGCCAAAAGAGGGCAGCATGAAAATATTTACGACAGGCAGAACGAGAAAATAGAACGTGGCAGCCAGTGCAACAACGATATAGAGATAGCCCAGCCACACCGCAATCGCGTGGAAATAGATGTACCACAGATACAGCTCGCGCGAAATCCAGAGCACGAACACGACGCTGACAAAGAGCGCGATGCGCAGCAGCAGTTTGTAAAGTCTGGATTCTTTGATTGAGCTCATGGGCGGGTGAGATGGATGCAACACGCGGGAGCGTGTTGCATCATGTCAAATCAGTAATGAAAAACTCTAAATGATAGCGAGTAAAATTTGTGATGATATTCACTTCTGTAATTTCCCATTTTGTTCCACAGAGTAGTCGATCGGCAATAATGTCTTAAGAGAACTCTCTATACTATTTTCTAGGATTTCACGTTTCTCTTTCATGTTTTTGAGTGTACGATCTAGCACAGAAGCGGACATTTCAGGATAGTTGCCTCTTCCCTCCATAGTCTTGATAATAGCTTCATTGAAATCTGTAGTAGCACTTTCCAAATCAACTGCGGATTCTATGATCTCAGAGGATAACAATGGCTTGGAACGCAAAACGTAATCTTGAAAGCCATAGAATGCAGTTTCAAGTTGGGTCATTAGATCAAGAAAAGAGGATTCAAATTCTGGACCGGGATCATTGCCAAGCAAATGACTTATTCTCGTTTCCACCTTTCGAAGATCGATTACATGGTTATGTAGCTTCATTAGACTCTCGCAGACTAATTGATTGGCTTTGGATTCAGTCTGCAATTCGGACTTAAGATGTTCTAAACGGGATTCGAGCAAATGACCCGCCAATAGACCAGCCAAGCTAACAATAATCGCAGAAGATAAAAGATTTTTCAGCCAATCTGACATTTTATTTCCTGAGCAATGAAGTGATTCTATAAACTAAGGACAATAAATGATTAATAAATCAATATAAATAGGAATCGTCCAATAACACTCACATTAGAAACTGAAATAATATGATCGGGAGATTCAGCTCTGTTTCAATTCCTTGAAACGGAAACAGGTGATCAGATGATCGTTGACCATGCCGGCGGCCTGCATGTAAGCGTAGCAGATGGTGGAGCCGACGAACTTGAAGCCGCGCGCTTTCAAGTCTTTGCTCATGGCGTCGGACTCTTTCGAGGTTGCAGGTAAGTCTTTCAGAATCTTCGGCTTGTTGAAAACTGTTTTACCCTTCGTGAATTGCCAGATATAGCTGTCGAAGCTGCCGAACTCCTTTTGCACTTCGATGAACAGCCGGGCGTTGTTGATGGTCGCCGAAATCTTCGCGCGGTTGCGGATAATTCCGGCGTCGTTCATCAGCCGCTCAAAATCTTTGTCGGTGAACTTCGCGATCTTCTTATAGTTGAAGTTGGCAAAGGCCTTTTGGAAATTCTTGCGCTTATAGAGAATCGTGCGCCAGTTCAGTCCGGCTTGGAACGCATCCAGCAGCAGAAACTCAAAATGCTTTTTGTCGTCGTGGACGGGCACACCCCACTCGGTGTCATGATACTCGATCATGAGCTTGTCGTCGGAGGGCCAGGGGCAGCGCTTAATCATAAAGGATGAAGGATGAAGGATGAAGAGACCCCCCTGTATCCCCCCAAAAAGAGGAACTGTTTTGGGGGGAACCAGAAAAGACAGAAAGTCTCAATTAGTTTTATTTCTTCAAATATTTCTTGAACCAATCTGCGATGGCTTCGAGCCTTATGACTCTGCGGTCGGGGCGGCCACCGCGCGACAAGCCGTGGGATTCTTCGGGGAACCTTAAGAACTCGACCTTGCGCTTGCGGATTTTCAGCGCGGCATAGAGCTGCTCGGCCTGCTCCATCGGACAACGCAAATCGTTTTCGCTGTGAATGATGAGCAGGGGGTCCCTGATTTTATCGGCATAGGTCAGCGGGGACATTTTCGCATAGCCTTGCGGGTTCTGCCAGTAATAGCCGCCGAATTCCATGTGATCGAAGTAGCCGATGTCAGAGGTTCCGGCAAAGGTTCGCAGATCCACGACTGAGCGCTGCGTGACTCCGGCTTTGAAGCGGCGCGTATTGCCCAGCGCGAAGTTGGTCATATAGCCGCCATAGCTGCCGCCGGTGATGCCGATGCGATTTTTGTCGATAAATTTCTGCTGTTCCATCCAATCCGCCGCCGCCATTACATCCTCGAAATCCTTTGTCCCCCACGCCTTGACAATTGACTCCGCGAAGGTGCGGCCATAGCCCTGGCTGCCGCGCGGATTCGTAAAGAACACCACAAAGCCATGCGCGGCGAGATACTGCATCTCATGGAAGAAGACGCGGGCGTACTGCGCGCGCGGACCGCCGTGTACTTCGAGAATCGCCGGATATTTTTTGTTGGGATTGAAATTCGGCGGAGTCAAGAGCCAGCCGTGCAGACGGGTGCCGTCGTGACCGCGAAAACGCACTTCCTTGGTCTTGCCGAGTTCGCGCGATTTCAGATAGTCTTCGTTGTGGGCAACCAGTTTGGTGAAGGCAGCTTTCTTGGCGGTGACGTCGGGACAGAAGAAAATATCGCCGAGATTTTTAAATCCGGCATGCACAACCGCCATCGCATTGCCTGCCATATCGAACAGCGCGGCTTGTCCCGGCTGATCGAAAATATAATCAGGATCGCCGGCGGTCATGCGGGCGCGAGCAATCACAGTCGAGCCTTCGTCGGAGACTTGATAGTAAATCACGCGGCTGTCTTTGCTCCAGCAGACTTTTGGAGCTTCAAAATCGAATCCGATATCGGCAATGGAAAGATCCTGTGCCTGCCGGTCGAATTTCGGCGTGAGATTCTTGATCTTTCCCGTCTTCAAATCGATGCGCCACGGATGAAATTCTTCGACACCCCACGCATCGTTTTTATTATGATGACCGAGATAGACCAGATATTTTCCGTTCGGGCTGAAAGAAAGCGCGTCCTTTTCGCCCTGCGGTCCCTTGATCTTGCGCTCCTTGCGGGTCTTCAGATTCAG
>JAHIZR010000184.1 GCA_018814465.1 bacterium
AGCTGAGAGCGACGCGTCCATTTCAAGGGATCATCGATACAATCCCAATGCATCGTGACATCGAAACCGTTCTTATACTTTTCCAGCCCCATCGCCTTCAGCCGTTTTGCCATACGATCCGCATAGCAGAACTTGCAGCCTTGGCTGACTTTATTGCATCCCGTTACGGGATTCCATGTGGAGTTCGTCCACTCGATTGCTGATTTACTCATTTCGTCATCACTTTAGGTACTATATCACCAATTATGTTCACGCCAACAGCTTTGGGAGAAGCAAAGTACAGATAGTAGATAACTCCATGCTTTGAGTTCATCATTGGAATTGGTTTATATACGTATCCGAAACCTGCCACTCTTTGCAGTCTCTCTTTATAGGCTAGCGCAATAGCATCGCTCTTCGCCTTTGCAGTGTCAATGCGTTCTTTATCGAACAGATCCTGTTGTTCAGTTGCTACAAATACGACTTCTCTCCAAGATTCATCTCCCCACGCTCGCGTTAACCTTTCTGCTTGCTTTGGATCTACAAGAGACTGATTATTTCTCCATACATTTCTTTGGGCATCTGATATCATAAAGTTCAGCAAAACATCTGCTCGCCCGCTTTGCCCAAGACTATACACCATCTCCCAGTCGTAGTTCAGTTTATACGGATCTAGTAGGCAAAGTGCCTTTCTACGCCAATGTCGCTTTAGCCAAGGAATTATCTCCTTCGTCATAATCTTGTTGCAATCCCCTTGGTGGATCGTCACATTGTCATATTCCCTCGCTAACTCGTTCAGCAAATCAATTCGTGTCCTATCCTGCTCAATAAAATGATATTCTCGAAATGCAGGCTTCGACTCAAGCGCCAATAGTGGACTACCTTTTATCATACCAAAGGTTTTGCTGGAAATGTGTTGACCAGGACCCGCGAACTCATCAACATATATATGGTAGAAGTTATTCTTGCTCAGAATTCTTGAATAGGGAGATGTATACATCTCCACAATCTTCAATTTCTTTTCCGACCAATTCCCAACATAGTCGAATTTTGTTCTCTTAACTGACATGACGCGAGATTCCTCCCAGTTTTATGTTCAGCTCACCACCGGTTCTGCTTTTTCGGGGTTGATTTCGAGGTCTTTGATGGCTTGGATGACGACGGATTTTTTGATGCGGCCATGGTCGGCGAGTCCGGTCAAGGCGGCGAGGGTGATGTAGCGCGCATCGACCTCGAAGAAGTCCCGCAGGGCGACGCGGCTGTCGCTTCTGCCGAAGCCGTCGGTGCCGAGGGTAATCATCTTGCCGGTGACCCACGGGCGAATCATGTCGGGCCAGGCTTTCATATAGTCGGAAGCCGCGACGGTGACATCCACGCCGTCGATCAGGCACTCGTGAATGTAGGGAATCTTTGGTTTCTCTCCCGGATGAAGCAGGTTCCAGCGTTCGCAGCGGAGCGCGTCGAAGCGAAGTTCCTTGTAGCTGGTCGCGCTCCAGACATTGGCCGCGACACCGTATTTCTCGGCGAGAATGGTTTGCGCCTCTAATGTGCAGTTCAGGATCGAGCCGCTGCCGAAGAGGTTGACGCGCAGCTTGTCGTTCTTGAGTTCGGAGTTTTTGTACTTATAGAGTCCCTTCAGCACGCCCTCGCGGTCATGTTCCGGCTCCGGCGGCTGGGGATAGTTCTCGTTGCCAAGAGTCAGATAGTAAAAGATGCTCTCGCCTTCGGTGTACATGCGGCGGATACCTTCGCGGATGATGGCGGCGATTTCGAAGGCGAAGGCCGGATCGTAGCTAAGCAGGTTGGGTACCGTCGAGGTCAGGATATGACTGTGACCGTCCTGATGCTGCAAGCCCTCTCCATTTAATGTCGTGCGCCCGGCGGTGCCGCCCAGCATAAAGCCCCGGCAGCGCATGTCGCCGGCAGCCCAGATCAAGTCGCCCACCCGCTGCGGCCCGAACATGGAATAGAAGATAAAGAAGGGGATCATATTAATGCCGTGCGTGGCGTAAGCCGTGCCCGCCGCGATGAAGGACGACATCGAACCGGCCTCGGTGATACCTTCTTCCAAAATCTGGCCGTTCTTTGCTTCCTTATAATAGAGTAGGCTGTCGCTGTCGACGGGATCGTAAAGCTGTCCCATGTGGGCGTAGATGCCGACCTGCCGGAAGAGCGCTTCCATGCCGAAGGTGCGGGCTTCGTCGGGAACGATGGGAACAATGTATTTGCCGAGCTCCTTGTCGCGGAGCAGTTTAGCGAGGATGCGCGCGAAGGCCATCGTTGTGGAGACCGCGCGCCCGTCTGTGCCTTTGACGAACTCCTCGAACAACTCTTCGGGCGGCGGCGCGATGGGCTTGACTTCAATCCTGCGTGCGGGCATGGGACCGCCGAGCTTGGCGCGCTGTTCCTTCAGGTATTTGATCTCTTCGCTGTCGGCGGGCGGTCTGTAGAAGGGCGCGGCGGCGACGGCTTCATCGGAGATCGGAATCCCGAAGCGGGTGCGGAATTCCGCGAGCTCCTCTTCGTTCAGCTTTTTCTGCTGGTGGGTGATATTCTTGCCTTCGCCGGACTCGCCCATGCCGTAGCCTTTGATGGTCTTGGCCAGGATAACGGTCGGACTGTCGGTGTTTTCAGTCGCCGCTTTGTAGGCGGCGTAGACTTTTTCGGGATCGTGACCGCCGCGATTGAGTTTTTGCAATTGCTCATCGGAGAGATGCTCGACCAGTTTCAGCAGATCGGGATCCACGCCGAAGAAGTGCTTGCGGATATAGGCGCCGGACTCGACCGAATACTTCTGGTATTCGCCGTCGACAACTTCGTTCATACGCTTGACGAGCTTGCCGGTGTGATCGTTTTCCAGCAGGGGATCCCAGCCGTTGCCCCAGACGACTTTAATGACATTCCAGTTCGCGCCGCGGAAGATGGTTTCCAGCTCGTGAATGATTTTGCCGTTGCCGCGCACGGGACCATCGAGCCGCTGCAAGTTGCAGTTGATGACGAAGATCAGGTTGTCCAGCCGTTCGCGTCCCGCCAGCGAGATCGCGCCGAGGGCTTCCGGCTCATCGGTCTCGCCATCGCCGAGGTAGGCCCAGACATGCGACCCGTTATCCGGCTTCAGTCCCCGGTCTTCCAGATAGCGGTTGAAGCGCGCCTGATAGATCGCCTGAATCGGTCCCAGTCCCATCGAGACGGTGGGAAATTCCCAGAAGTTCGGCATCAGCCACGGATGCGGATAGGAGCTTAGTCCGCCGTCGGAGCGCAGTTCATGGCGGAAGTTGCGCAACTGTTCGATAGTCAGCCGGCCTTCCAGCCAGGCGCGGGAATAGATGCCGGGGGAAGCGTGTCCCTGGAAGTAAATCTGATCGCCGCCGCCCTTGTAATCGCGTCCCCGGAAAAAGTGATTGAAGCCGATTTCATAGAGCGTCGCGGCGGAGGCGAAGGTGGAAATATGTCCGCCGATGCCGTCTTCGGCGCGGTTGGCGCGCACGACCATCGCCATGGCGTTCCAGCGGATGATGCTCTTGATGCGGCGCTCAAGATCGCGGCTGCCGGGGAAGGGCGGCTGTTTGTCCGCAGGGATGGTGTTAACATAGGGTGTATTGAAGGAAAAGGGCGCGGCGATGCCTTTTTTCTGGGCGTGGATTTGCAGCCACAGCAGCAGTTCGCGCACGCGCGCTGCGCCGCCCTGCGTATAGGCGTAGTCAAGGGAGTCCAGCCATTCCCGAATCTCCTCATCATTCGGCGGATTCTGAGAGCGATGCGGGTTATACTTTGATTGCCGCGGATCGTCCTGCGCGTGGTTGTTTTGAGTCATGATTAATGCCGTGAATTTATGAATATTCTGCTTGCCGTGGGCCTATTGCACCTAATACAATATAGCATATTAGCTCTGGAATTTCAATCCGTTCGAGAGTCTGCGGATTTTTCGCGAAAACAGCTGTAGTGCCTTCCGAGAACAGTTATAGCAGTCTTAGGGGCCGCTTAAGTGACGGGAGACGCGGCTTTCGCGGGGCAAATCAGTGTGATTTATCCGGTACTCAGGGACACTCGAAAACGCGCGTAAAAAGAGGCATGCCTGATTTTTGTCCTCTCTTTTTTGCGCGCACTCACTGCTGGGGCGGCCCGGCGGCAAGAATTTCTGAGTGTCGCATGAACAGCCAAGATTGATCGTTGTCAGCTTCATCTGTTCGTGTTTTTTATAGGGGAATTGCCCGCTGCAGCCCGTTCGTGAAACCGTTTCGGTCAGGCTGGAGCTTTTCCCTGTGCTCGCGCTTCACCGTCTGAGCTCTGCCCTGTATAAGTCTCTCTTGAATAACCACTTTGCCCCGAGAATCGAGCGTTTACAAGGGTGGTTTAGCTGTCTGAAAACGGGTATCGAAATGGCACAAATGAGCAGAAAGTGAAGCGGAATACCGACATCTGAGACCTTGCGGAGCGCGGATTGCAAACAACCGGGAATCATCTTGCCGGGAGTGCTTTTTCGTCCTACGAGTATCTCATTTTTCCCCTATGACAGGCCGCATTTTGAGCGGAAAGACCTCAAAAAGAATTATTCGTTTTTTTGCAGAAAACTCTTGACACAAATTTTTGGGAGAGTATATTAGGCTTAGATTAAGTGTGCTGTATATGGGATAGCCGCACAAAATCCCGATCAGTACCGGAAGGAATGCTCGAAGTTTCCACTTACTCCCCCGAAACGGCCGCGTATTCCAGCAAGAAAATAACCTCACTATAGTTCAGTACTGCAAGTCCTCACGAAAAGGAGAAGGCTATGCCTACCAAGAAGAAGGCCACGAAGAAGAAAGTAGCCAAGAAGGCTACCAAGAAGAAAGTCACGAAGAAGAAAGCTACCAAGAAGAAAGTAGCCAAGAAGGCCACCAAGAAGAAAGCCACCAAGAAAAAGGCCACCAAGAAGAAAGTAGCCAAGAAGGCCACCAAGAAAAAAGCGACTAAGAAGAAAGTAGCCAAGAAGGCTACGAAGAAGAAAGCTACTAAGAAAAAGGCAGTTAAGAAGGTCAAGGCGAAGGTAAAGCGGAAGCCGAATGCAGCTTTCATGAAGCCGATGACGCCTTCTGAAGCACTCGCCGCCGTGATTGGCGCGAAGGCGATGCCGCGCACGGAGGTCACCAAGAAACTGTGGGCTTATATTAAGAAGAACGGCCTCCAGGACAAGATGAACCGTCGCAACATCAATGCTGATGACAAGCTGAAGAAGATCTTTGGCAAGAACCAGGTCTCCATGTTTGAAATGACCAAGCTGGTTTCCAAGCACCTCAGCTAATAGAATGTTTCCCGCAAGGGATGTATGTTTACATGACGGCCCCGTGATTTTTACGGGGCTGTCTTCGTTTATCTTCGCTCACAAATCTCTGATATTTTGCCATTTGTTGACACTCGCTTCATTAGGCAACAAGGCGAGTCTTGTCCGCCATGATGATATCCGCGACCTTGCGCGCGCAGTAGACCAGACAGAATATTGAAACCGCCCGGGAACCCATCCTGAAATCACACGTAGAATAGATACAAAACGGCTTCCTCCTCGCCGTAACCATTCTCCGGGCGTGAAGAGCGTCCATAAAAAGTAAGCCCGAGGTCAACACTGCCTCGGGCTTGTCCATTTCTATGGCTGCGGTCTTCTATTCCTGACTGGACGCGATCATCCGCAGCGAACAATTAGGGCCTTGACAGTATCGAATCAGCGCTCGATACTCGCCGTCATCCTCCCAGACATTGAAAATCGCTACACCGTCGCTGGAATTACTTTCAGAAGCCTTAGACCAGACTAATTCGCCCGTTTGGTCGAAACCGCTCAAGCGACAGGAGTAGTAATCCGTCGAGATCACGCCGAAACCACCGTCATCGTTTTCACGAATTACCGCTTCGCCTGTTGCGATCTCTTCATAAGCTTTTTCCCAAAGAACATCCCCGCCGTAGCTGATACCCTGTAGGACAAGTCTTTCAGCAAATGTTCCGTCGGTAAGTTCAAAAATCCCCGAAGTCGCGGCGATCATATAGCCGGCATGACTATCAGCAAGATCCATTAATTTGTTATCACCCGAGCGAACAACGTAGTACTTGGTCCACTCGAGAATACCTTGTGAGGTCAGTTTGAAAATGTAAGTATCATATTCGGCAAAGGGGGACGGCCAGAACATCGGCGGATTCACTTTAGCTATTAACAGCATCCCCCCGTCCGACAATACGCGGATATCCCACTTTGAATTCAAATCATTGAAGCCATAGCCGATATCTATCGTTCTTCGCCAAAGAACATCTCCCCCGCTGTTCAGTACAATCACTTCCGGTACGCTGCCGCCGTTTACGAGCGCAATGTTTCCATCCGTGAGCATTTCAGCATTGGAGAAGCGGCGCAACTCAAACTCCGTTCTCCACGCGACTTCTCCGGAAGCATCAAGCTTAACGGCATGGTCCGTCCAGACATCGGTTTCACTGTCACTCAGATCCAGATTATTCCCTTGGTGATCGCTCAGTCCGAAAACAATACAACCGCCGTCCGGAGTCGCAATAACAGATCTGTTGGTATTATAAGGCCCGACCGAAAGTCTTAGCAGCTGCTCCCATTCGACTTGTCCGGTCCTGTTCAGTTTAGCGATCCAGCCCTCGCCGATTCCCCGCTGCATCACTCCGACAACAAAACACCCGCCGTCAGTCGACGGGAATACATCCTCGTATCTATAGGGTGTATGTGTTGTATTGATATCATATACCTTCAAGTCCGTCGAATTCTCCGGAGGAGACAGCAGTTCTACCTGCGTACTTGCTTCGTCACCGCCGAATTGATTCAGCACTCGACAAGTAATGAAGGCTTTGCCGCCCGATTCAGGAGTAATCCAGACAACTTCAGGGCCGATGGTGGAACCGACCAATTGCCCGCCGGACACGTTCCACTCAAACACCTGCGGAACATTTTCGGCATCTGTCACCTCCGCTACCGCAATAACCGTCGAGCCGCCGATGACATTCATGGGCGAGACATGCAGCGACTGAATGGCGGGAGGTGATGATACAGATGGCGCGCCGGTCGGCGGCGCGTCGCTGCAGCCCACCAACATTGCCAAGCCTACAAGCATCCCGAGACCCAGAAAAATAAGATGTTTCATAACTCCCTCTTTTGTTGCTTTAGCAATCTTAACAGCATAAACGATCTTTCGGTTAATCCGTCTCCGTCGGCGACAGGTTATTCCCAGCCCAGTTTCAACAGAAACCCGGGGGCAAGCTCCGTATCGTATTGCGCTCCGGACAGGACGAAAAACGCGCCGGATTGCTTCCAGATGCTGTGAATGCCGGTCACGTATGATGAGAGTTCCTGTTCTTTCAGCCAGAGCAGATTTCCGGCGCCATCGAATGTCAGCATCGCACAAGTGGTATGACCGCCTGCGCTGACGCCGAAGCTGCCGTCCGCGAATTCGTCGATTGTTGACCACACGGCATCAACATCCGGAAAATGTCTCACAAACAATGTGTTGCCGCTATAGTCATAGGCTTCGATAAGCAGGTCATAATTGCGGCTGGAATCCGCCTTATAGCTCCACTCGGCGCCCACGGCAATAATATATCCTGACTTGCTGTCCAGCACATCGCGGATTTCCACTGCTCGGTCACGGCTGCCGTATTGCTTTGTCCAGACGATGCTGCCATCCGCCGCTAATTTAAGCAAGGTCGAAGTTGTTATCCCGGATTCCCCGATCGAGCCGACTTTGCTCAACGCATATCCGCCATCGGAAGTTGCGGCGATATTCAGATCCGTATAATTCATCCAAGGATCATCGGAGCAGATGATTGATAGCTGCTGCTGAATCTCGCCATAATCCGCCAATCTCATGAGTTCATAACCCTCAGCGTTCACACCCAGCATCAAGCAGCTTCCGTCTTCATACACATCGAGATCAGCCCACCGCGAATCGCTGCCGGTATCGATTGCCCAGAGCGTATCGCCTGATCCGCTGAACTTCACAACAGCAGTTTCCTGATAGCTGACCTCGCTGTCAGTCAATCCGCTAACGATGCATCCTCCGTCAGGAGTTCCCCCGACTTTTAAGTTGCCCTGAAAAAAGGCCGATTCAAACGCGATCTCCCACCGCACCGCACCCTCGGCGGACAGTTTCGCCAGCCAATCACTGCCAAACCACTCGTATTCCGAGCCCGCGATATAGCAGTCGCCGTCGGCAGCGGGTGCGGCATCTCTGATGTAGTTTGAGGAATAACTTTCGATACGATAGACAGCAGTTGATGTGGGCGCCTCCTGTGACGCGAGAAACACATGAGAAGTTGCTTCGTCGTTCCCGGATGCATTGTGTACCCGGCAGGTAATGAATTCGACCGAACCTGATTCCGGAGTTGTCCACAGTACTTGCGGGCCGCTAACGGAGCCGATCAGTACGCCGGACGAGATACTCCATTCATAGTTGTAATCAGCATCATTCGTTTCGCCGACATTCGCGACGACCGTGACGGTCGAGCCGCCGATGACATTCATGGGTGAGACATGCAGCGACTGAATGGCGGGTGGTGATGATTCCGGCGGGATACCCGTCGGCGGCACGTCGCTACATCCCGCCAGTATGACCAAACCAAGCAAAACCCCGAGACCCAAGACAAGCAGATTTTTCATGATTTGCTCCTTCCCTGTACAAGTGTTCCGGGCAGATCGGGGACCTGCCTCGGCGGAATTGGTATATCGGGACCCACATCTATTCTACGCGATGAACAGGGGTGAATACCTACGAGGACATGTCTGGAGATTCACCGCCGCGATTTCGCCTATTTGATTTGCCATTTGCAATCGCGGGAAGAGAAGGCGGTCAGCATATCGCCGTCGAGCGCGGCTCCCTGAAACTCTCCGACGATGCGGCAGGTCTCGCCTAATTGATTGCCGGTCAGCGCGTCATAGGGAGTCAAAGCCGAGCCGTTCACGGCGAGCAGAATCGTGTTATCCGGCGAGAGCCAGCAGTCGTTGATATTTCTTAGCCGCACCAGCGCTTCGCCGCGCGGGATTGAGTGATTATAATAGCCGAGGTTGACAATCGCCAGACTGCCGCCGGTTTCATAGCAGCAGGCGATCTTGCAAGTGCGGCCATAGCCGAAGCCTTTATTGCTCAGTGCGTACTCGCGGCCGCCGATCTTCTGGGATTCGGGGATCGACGAGGGATCGGCGCAGGACTGGCCTTTTTCTTTCAGCACGTCATAAAAGGCGACGCGCCCGCCGACAAATTTCCCGCAAACATTGCGGCACTCGACAGTCACCGGCGCGGCATAGACCGGTTCGAAATCGCCCGATTGTCTCACGATTTCGATATCAAGCTTGAAGGTCAGCGGCTCTTTCAGGCTGTAAGCTGAGGCTTCCAGTTCCAGCGTGCGCTTGCCGAGTTTCGCCGAACCCGCGTCCACATTCAGGATCAGCATCATCTGTCCCGGAGGATCGAGGATAACCGGGCGCGTTTCGACTTGCAGCCAACTCGGTGTGGTGGGCGCGGCTTCCACCTGCACGGCGTACTTCTGGCCTTTCGCCCAGGATACCTGCAGCGGCACTTCGACAGGCTCTCCCCATTCGACTTTGATTTCATCCTGCGCCGGTTCGATAATCAGATCCGATGCGGCGAACTGGCCGAAGCCTTCGACGGGTTTGGGCGGCTGGTCTTTGAGCGATTCACAGGCTCGCGAGAACACCGACACCGCGATAATAAACATGATAACCGATTTCATTTGCTTCTCCCGGGGATAACTATTTACAGTTGATGTCTATTTTATTTTTGGGGTGGAGCGATATCTTTTCATAGAAATCGCACAGCCGGGCGCGGCTACGAATGAGATGCCATGCGCTCTGTCAGTGCCTTGATATGTTCCGGGCCGATGCCGCAACAACCACCGATGATTTGTGCTTTGTCGGCGAACTGCAGCACCCAGTCCGCGAACAATTCCGGCGACACGCTGCCCTCCAGATTATTGGGATAGACGCCTAATCGTTTATCGGGGAACTCCTGCCGCAGAATGGCGAAGGCTTGGGCGGCGATTCGCGGAGTACAGCAGTTCAGTAACAGCGCATCGGCTTTCATTTCTACGATTTCGCGCGCGGTTTCGATCAATGAATCGCCATTGAACATCTCTGTTGCCGAACAGGGCATGAGGGCTGTCCAGACGGGCAGACCTGCTTTCAGGGCGGATCGAGTGGTGATGATCGCTTCACGCTGCGAGTTCTGAGTCTCGACCAGCAGCAAGTCCGCCCCGGCTTCGGCCAGCATCTCGGCATGGATGGTGTGTTCCGTGATCAGGGTTTCATCGTCGGGAGCCAGCTCCGGCGAATAGCAGTCCTCCAATGGAGCGATTGATCCGGCGATGGTGATTTCCCGCTCCGGCCTGACTTCGGCGACGGCATCGCGCGCCACCTGTACCGCGATCCTGTTCAGCTCTGCAAATCTACTGACAATTCCTTCTTTATTAAGTACATATCTGGAACAGCGAAAGGTCGCAGAGGTCAGCACGTCAGCCTCCGCCCGGAGATAATCACGGTGAATTTCGCGCACCAAATCCGGAGCTTCCAGCAGTGCCCAAGTAGTCCAGAGAGGAAGCATACAATGGAATCCTCTGCGTTCGAGCTCCATCCCCATGGAACCGTCTAAAATCAATGGATTTCGTGCACTTCTCTGCATATTTTGCTTATATTCATAATGTAATATGTGCGAAACACCGCATAAGATGTTGTTTTTATAATCCGGTACAACTCTTGCTCAGGCAAAAGACGGTCCAGGCGAGCTATGGACCTTTCTGCGCTTTCCTCTATGCAAGGATTGCAATCAGAGGCATAAATTATTATCTTAGAAGGTTATGGTTTTCGATTTTAGTGCTTTTTGCTGAAAATGGCAAGCTGTGCGGAGCCTGTGGAATAAATAAGTTCCGGCTGGGTTGCGCGAGTTTGAGATTCTGGACGCCCGCCGAGTTTTCGTAATTCAATTTACTTCCTGCTGTTTGTGGCGGTGTCCGGAATGACAGAGTAAAGATCGTAGATAGAACCTTGCGGAAAATGAAAACACCATATCTCCATAGACTGCTTTGCAGTGGCGGCCTATTACTAACACTGGCGATGCTGTCCTGTTCGCATATGGATGAGCCGGGACCGGCTTGCGGCGGACTGCTGGAATTTGATGCCGACAGTGTGGCGATCTGTTTTTCGGATTCCGCCGTCGCTTTCGTTGGTACGCGCGCGGAACCCGCCCACTTCAATCTGGAAGCCTATCTGCTCCGCGAGTACAAAGTCGCCCGTGATCCCGAGTTTTCTCAGGGAACCTCGCCTTATCCCTTGTCTTTTGTGCAATGGAAGCTGCTGTCATGGGAATCGCGCCTCGCGTTTCTGCCTTATCCCTATTCGCATGACATCGTGGGAGCCACGGACGCCGAATTCATGTACCTGATCGCTACCTATCCCGAGCAGTTCGGTTTCGGCTGGACGGATACCTATGCGGAAGGCACGGATTTGAGCGACCCGACTTTGGGTCATATCTGGCTCTATGACGATTCACAGACAATTCAGTTCGACGGCAACCACGGCGATTATGATCACTATCTTAACCTGTTGATATACCTCCGCTGATTTAGTCAGCTCGCGGCTTAGGCTGCAATCCAAGTTACATAGACAAGTAAATCTTTAGAGAATATCATGACGACCCAACGCTCTCAATTCATCACACTATTACTAATGCTGGGCCTCTTCGCGGGCCTGGCCTTAACGGCTTCCGCGCAGCAAACGAAGCCGATGATCAATGTGAATCAGGCTCTGTCCGAGATGAAGGCTTACTACGATTCACAGGAAGCGTGGCCGCGTTCGCACGGCTGGAAGCCCTACAAGCGCTGCGAGTGGGATCTTATGCAGCGCGCCGACCCTAATGGAGAGATTCCCGCCGGAGCGATCTGGGAAGCTTATCTGCAGCGCCAAAGGATGCCGCACGCGACGCTCGATGAAACCTGGACGCCGCTGGGGCCCTTCAATCATGGCGGCCGCACACGGGTGATTCGTTTTCATCCGGTCGATCCGACGATTATGTTTGCCGGCTCGGTTGGGGGCGGTCTGTTCAAGTCGGTCGATGCCGGCAACTACTGGTTTCCGATTACCGACGATCTGCCGAATCTGGCGGTCGGGTCTTTTGAGATTCATCCCGAGTGTCCCGATACGATGTTTCTGGGTACCGGAGAAGGCTATCTGAATATTGATGCGGTCAAGGGCATCGGTCTGCTGCGCTCGATCGACGGCGGTCAGACCTGGCAGATGACGGGAATGAACTACGTTTATTCGGCGGGCAGGTCGATCTTTACGATTGACCTTGACCCCCGCAATCCCAATATCGTGCTGGCGTCCAATACTACCGGACTGTATAAGTCGATTGACGCCGGCGAGACGTTCACGATAGTGCGCGCCGGAAATGTCAATGAACTGCAGCGTGATCCGCAGAATCCCGATGTGCTGCTGTGCAGCGCGGCGAATTCCTTCGGCGGCAGCGGCGGCTCGGTTTATCGTTCAACCGATAACGGCGATAATTGGACGGCCGTGAATGATGGCCTGCCCGATCCCACGACCATCGGCCGGGTCGTGCTGACTTTCTATCCCGGCAATTCGCAGATTGTCTATGCGGGCATCAGCGGCACGAATAATTACAATGGCAATCAGATGATCGGCATTTACCGTTCCGTGGACAACGGCCAGAACTGGGTGCAGATGTCATCGGGCGGAGAGAACCACTATGCAAGTCAGGGCTGGTACGATATGGCGATTGCCGTGAAGCCGAACAATTCAAGCGTCATTTATTCATCGGGACTCGATCTCTATCGTTCGTGGAATTCGGGTATGTTCTGGGATCAGCAGACGCATTGGGAATACCCCTTCGGTCATCCTGATTTCGTGCATGCCGACCATCATGAAATCGTCTTTCATCCCGATAATCCCGACGAAGTCTGGGCAGTGACGGACGGCGGGATCTTCCGCTCCACGGACGAGGGCGAGAACTGGACGGAGATGAATCAGGGGTACAATACTTATCAGTACTATGCGATGGGAAATGCCACGCTGGACACGATGCTCGCCTACGGCGGGACGCAGGATAACGGAACCAGCAGGTATAACGGCAATCCCAATTGGAATGAAGTTTTCGGAGGTGACGGCGGCTACTGTGTTGTGGACTATACGGATGACGATGTTGTCTATGTGGAATATCAATACGGCAACCGCTACCGCAGCGATGACGGCGGCTTTACTTTCACGTCCATCAATGCCGGAATCGGCGGTACGGGAGCCTGGGTAACGCCGATGATTCTTGATCCCTTCGAGCACAATACGATTTATACGACCACGACCAACGGCGGCGTTTGGGAATCTCGCACGCGGGGCGATTTCAGCAATTGGGAGAATATCGGTCCGGCGGGAAGTCAGAATCAGGTGATGGCCGCTTCGCCGATTGTGCCCGATTTACTTTACGTCGGATCAAACAGCACGGTCTATCGCCGCGATCCGGAAAGCGGAGAGTGGAGTTCGATCACCGGCAATTTGCCCGGACGCACGGTAACCCGCGTTGTTCCCGATCCCTTTAGTCCTGATGGAGTTTATGTAACGGTTTCGGGCTTCGGCGGCGGGCATGTTTATAAATCAACACAAGGCGGGAATGTATGGGAAGACATTTCCGGCAATTTACCTGACGCGCCCGTGCAGGATGTAATCGTCGACCTGACGGAACCCGGCACACTCTATGCAGGCGGCGATTTGGGCGTCTATCGCACGCTCGATGGCGGCGAACACTGGGATGTCTATGGTGAAGGGATGCCGGTAGTACGGGTGGATGATATGGAAATGCAGTCCATTACCGGCAAGCTGCGAGTTGCGACTCACGGGCGGGGAATGTGGGAGATTCAGACCGGCTCTTCCGATCTGGCGCTGCTCTATCCGAACGGCGGTGAAACGCTTGCGACTGGAGCCGGAATCGAGTTCAGGTGGGCGGGCTTGACGCATGCCGGTAATGTCGGGATTGACATAAATCGCGATTATCCCAACGGCGCTTGGGAAACGCTGATTCCGGCCACGAATAACGACGGCGCGGAAAGCTGGACCGTTTCGGGACCGACCACCGATAACGCGCGTTTCCGGATTGTTCATGGGAGCATTGCCGGTCAAAGTGACACGACAGATGCTGACACGCGGATTGCCATTCCGATGCTCGAACTGATTTATCCCAACGGCGGTGAAACGGTTTTAACGGGCGGCTTTGACACGCTGATGTACAACCGCATCATGGTTGATGAGCCGCTGCGCATCGAGCTGAACAGGAATTATCCCGACGGCGAATGGGAAGTCTTACAGGAAGCTATCGGTTTTCTCGACAGCTACCGCTGGATGGTGCGGTTGCCGGGCGGAGATCATTGCCGCTTCAGAATCACCTCGACGGAACGTCCGGAGTTGACCGCGATGTCCGAGTCGGACTTCACGATTCGCGCGCCGCACATGACCATATTATCACCCAACGGCGGTGAGCAGGTCAGCATCGAGAGTACCTATGAGATTCGCTGGGAGGCGCTGGAGCACAACGGTCGTGTTCGCATCTCCCTGAACCGTGATTATCCTGACGGCGAATGGGAAATCCTGAACGCCAACGCCTCCAACAGCGGACTGCTGAACTGGAACGTGACCGGACCCGAAACGGAGCATGCCCGCGTGCGCGTGGCTGTGCAGCTTGATCCGCTTCAATCCTACGTCGAGAGCGCGGCGGACTTTGAAATTTTCACTTTGGGTACTGATGAAGCAAGTATCCCGACCGAATTCAGTATCAGCGATGCTTATCCGAATCCCTTCAATCCTTCAACACAGGTAAGGCTTGAACTGCCGGTTCGGACAAACGTTGATGCGCGCGTCTTCAATCATCTCGGCCAGCAGGTTGCCCTGCTTGTCAATGATAATCTGGAGCCGGGCTCGCATCGCATCACCTTCGATGCTTCTTCGCTTTCGAGCGGAACCTACTTCATCCACATTACCGCATTGGATGAAACTAAGATTTTGAAGGCGGTTTTGCTGAAGTAGCATTTAACCGCACCATACTTGAATAAACAGGGCGGACCGGTTGTCCGCCCTCTCGCTTAACAGAAAAGAACGATCCAAGCTTAAGACGAGATTCTGGACGCCCCGCAATTCAGGAATACTCATTTGTAAACAGGATTTGTTGCGGGTGTCCAGAATGACATTTCTGGGATGCTCGCCGTTGCCGATTGGGAAAATTGATAATGAAGAAATAAACTATTATGCCAACACCTTCTCAGAAAAACAAAGCACGCAAAATTACAGAAGAGCTTTTTCGCCTTTATCCCGCCGTCGAGTGCGCGCTGAATCACAGGAATCCGTTCCAGCTTGCCGTGGCCACGATTCTTTCGGCGCAATGCACCGACGAGCGCGTGAATATCGTCACCAAAGACCTCTTCAAGAAATACAAAACACCCGAAGCTTTCGCCGCCGCCAAGATTGTCGAATTGGAAAACGATATCAAATCGACGGGTTTCTTTCGCAACAAGGCCAAATCCATTCTTGGGTTCGCCAAGGCTGTCGTGAACGATTACGGCGGCGATGTGCCGAGCGATATGCATGAACTCATCAAGCTTCCCGGCATCGGCAGAAAGACCGCGAATGTGATTTTAGGCACGGGTTTCGGGATTGCGTCGGGTGTAGTCGTGGACACGCATGTCAGCCGCTTGTCTTTCCGGCTTGGTTTGACGGTTCAGAAAGACGCGCTGAAAATCGAAAAGGATTTGATGGACTTGCTGCCCGAGGATGCGTGGATCAATTTCTCCCATGCGATGATCTGGCATGGCCGCCGCGTCTGCAACGCGCGCAAGCCGAAGTGCTCGCAATGCACGCTCGCCAAGCTGTGTTCGAAGACGGGAGTGACGGTGAACGAGTAAGATTCCGGCCGGGTTACGCGAGTCTCGCATTCTTGGTATGATGAAAACATATTCGCTGCTTAACCCGGCTCGGCGAATGAGATTCTGGACGCCCCGCCATATCCAACGGTCGGCACTAACAGCAAGGAACTCGCGCAGGCGGGTGTCCAGAATGACACTTTAGACGCACTCGTACAACACTTACAGGTTACTCGATAAACAACAAACCCCGACATTGTGTGCCGGGGTTTTTCTATTGGGATCATGAGGTTCTGTTAAACCTTCACGCGATTCCCTTTACTGGTCAATGCATAGGAGAGCGCTTCAATTTCGATGGCCATGTTTTCGTTGCGGACGGTGATGTCGTCAGGCACGAAGATGGAAACCGGAGCGAAGTTGAGGATCGCCTTGATGCCCGCCTCCACCATCTGATCGACAACTTTTTGTGCGGAAGCGGAGGGTACGGCGATGACCGCGATCTTGATGTTTTCCCGCTTAACCAGCTCCGGCGCATCCAGAATGTCATGAATCATCAAGCCGCCGTCCATCTGGCCGATACGTTCCGGATTGTTGTCGAGAATCAGTTTGAAAACGAAGCCCTGCTCTTCGAATTGCCGGAAGTGCAGGAGAGCGGTGCCGATGTTTCCCGCGCCCACCAGACAGATATTCCACGTGCGGTGCAGCCCTAAGATGCGGCTGATATTGCGGTGCAGATCGACGACGTTGTAGCCCAGTCCTCGCCGGCCGAAAGCGCCGAAGAAGGAAAGGTCCTTG
>JAHIZR010000185.1 GCA_018814465.1 bacterium
ACGAAGCAAAAGCCAACGTCAGTAAAAACGCAGTTTGAGATTTCTTTTCCGTTTTGAGGAGTACAAGCTTTCCTGTTGCCGCCAATCCCAATGGCACAAAGCACTGCAGTACATATTCCCACATATTGAGCAGCATCGCCGCAAAGAATCCGGCAATTCCGACATCAGACGCATAGAGCGCGGGATACCGAATCCACGAATCATACGCCCACCCCAGTCCATTATGTGCTGTATAAACCGCAAGTGTGATGATCCAGGGAATGAGAATTCCAATACACATATTAATCGCGGATTGGATACGGTTTTCCGCATGGTACCGGATCAATACTACCATTGGCAATAGAAACATGATAAAACTTTGCCGCACGAGGATCGCCAATCCCAACAGCAGACCTCCCAAAGCCCAAGTCAATCCCGCCTTCGCCCGCAGACAGAGCAATAATCCAGCCGCCGCGAGCACCATCCCCGGAATTTCCACATTCAAGGCGATCATTTCGGAGGGCAGGCTGAAGCTATTCGAGGCCATCAAAAAAAGAAGTGAGGCAGGAACGAACGCCTTGTCTCCCCATAGTCTGCCGCCAATTTCGACGACAATCCACCCCATCAGAATCATAAAGGCGAGCGAGGCGATATGAATCACTGCCAGCGACCGTCCGAAAACTTCGAAGAGTAGAAGATAAAGAGCGGCAATACCCGGAGGTTTCGTTGATCCCAACAGATCAACTCCCGGCAGTCCGCCCTGTTTTAGAACATCCGCCGCAACAGCATACTCGGCTTCGTCGATATTATAGAATACATTGTCGAGGTACATCCCCCGGCAAAGCACCATCCCGACCAAGACAATCAGCCATGCACCTGTACGGCGGTTCATGGCGGATTCCTACCTGCAAAGATTCAAATAGTCCGTGACGGCGCTTTCCCATCCGACTCGCAGGGCGTGCGTCCACAGATCGGGAGTCGGAACAAGCTCTTCGAGATAGGGAATCTGCGCAAGCGCGGAGGGCAAATGCCGTCCGGCAGGTCCGATTGCCCCGATTCGAAGATTCAGCTTATTCGCGGCCAACGCCGCGCTCGTGATCCGGCCGAGTTCCGCTTCCGCTTCTTCAACGGATTTGCATTCATAGAGCTTGTTAGTCGGAAAGAAGACCCATGCGCAGCCGATCCGCGCCGCGCTCTTCAGCATGGCGGCTTCCGGTTCAATCAGCACGGCTACTTCCTGATTCGAGCCTGCGCTGCGGCCGAGAAAATCGTTCAAGCCGGTGAAGTCCTGCAAGGCGGATCCGCGGTCTCCGGTAACCAGAATTCTTTCCGGCGCCGAGCCTAATCCCGCCGCGCGCTCCAGTTCCGAATCGCTGCATTTAATGATCAGTGTCGGCAGGCCGGGCCGGTCGAACAGGTCAGCGGTATAGAGCGGAGGGCGTCCGGTCGCGCTGATCGGAAGCAGCATGCCGCGCGCGCCGCCGCGGGTCGCTCCGTAGGCAATTCCCAATAAATCCAATTCAGGGAGAAGTTTTCCGATCGCGGCGCCCGGTTCCAGATCAACCAGTATTCTTGGGATCATTTTGAAAGCTCCTTGACTTTTTTCCGCAGCGCCTTCGCGACGAACACAGGCACGAAATGTTCGATCTCTCCGCCCAGCATCGCCACTTCGCGAACGATCGAGCTGTTCAGATACGTATACTTGTGTCCCGGCATGAGAAAGACCGTGGAGACATTTTTCGAGAGCACTCGATTCGCGAGCGCCATTTGAAATTCATAGTCGAAGTCGGAGATCGCGCGCAAGCCGCGGATGATCGCGATGGCATCGACTTTTTCCGCGTACTTGACGATCAATCCATCCCATTCAATTACTTCAATCCCGGGAATATCCTTAGTGGCTTCGACGACCATTTCGAGCCGTTCGGCGATCGTGAACAGCGGCTCTTTTTTGCGCTGCACGGCTAAGGTGACGATAATCCGGTCGAACAGCACGGAGGCTCGTTTGATTACATCCAGATGTCCGTAGGTAATCGGATCGAACGTACCGGGATAGAGCGCGATTCTACTTTTTGGAGTTGACAAGTTTTTTCACCATTGATATTTCCGTGCCGTCATCATGCGGCCGGACCTCGACCTCATCCATCATGGCCCGCATGAGCATTAAGCCGCGGCCGCCTAAATTAAGGACATTTTGCGGAGTGGTGGGATCCGGGACGGCATCTTCATCGAAGCCGGGGCCATGATCGCGCACGGTGATTTTCATGCGATCCGCATAGCACTCGATTGTTAAATCGATAAACAAGTCCGGTTGATCGCGATGCGCATGCTCAATGGCATTCATCACGGCTTCAGTAACACAGATGCCGAGATCGGCGAGCGCGTCTTTGTCGAAGCCCATGTCAGCAGCCATTGCTTCCACGACATTGTCAATCACTTCCAACTGATCAGGAGTAGAAGGAATCGATAAATGCTCAGTTTTAAGCGGGTAAGACATATTTAATAACAGAGAGAGTCAAATCATCCTGGATCGAATCCGGAGCGCGGTATAAGTGAACATCATGGCATATTCTGCGCACGATTTCGAGCGCGGTGAGATCCCGGTACTTGAGGGCCGATTCAATCAGGCGCTGTTTGCCGAATTCCACATTTTCCGAGTTTTGAGATTCGGTCACGCCGTCCGTATAGAACACAATCATGTCATGGGGTTCGAGATGAAGCCGCACTTGTTCATAGCGGACATTGCCGAAGGAGCCTAACAGCAAGCCGCCTTCACTCAATTCCCGCAGGGTGCCGTCGGCTCTGATCAGGATCGGCGGATTGTGGCCCGCGTTCGAATAGGTCAGCACTTTGGTGCGCCGGTCAAGAACGCCGTAGAATGCCGTTACATAATCGCCCGACCGGTTTGTTTCGAAGAGGAACTCGTTTACTTTCGAGAGAATGACCGGGATATCGTAATTGCTTTTAGCTTCGACCCGCAAACAAGCGCGGAAGTTCGCCATCATCAGGGCGGCCGGGACGCCATGTCCGGCGACATCGCCCATGACGATTCCCATATCCGTATTCGTCAGGGGGATAAAATCGAAGTAATCACCTCCGACCTCACTGGACGGGAAATTCATTCCTCCCAAGTCATAGGGATCAAAGCGGGGCATGGTGTCGGGGAGAAAAGTGCGCTGGATATTGCGCGCCAGAGCGAACTCTTCCTGGATTTGTTGAGCCTTACGGCGCAGACGATCCGATCGCGCACGCTCCAATGCGACACCGGCATGACTGGCGAAAGCGGTCAGGACACGGCGGTCGTGCTCGCTGAAGCCGTCATAGTCATCGGATTCGAGATTAAAGACACCGATGAGTTCATCCCGGATTTTAATCGGCACGGCGAGTTCCGAGCGCGTCTGTTCACGAATCAGGACATAGCGGTTGTCCTTCGTTACATCGGGGACGTACAGGTCGGTGCCCGAGAGCAGCACATGCGCGACGATGCCCTTATCCTGAACGAAGCCGTCTTTGAACTTGTTATGCACTTTCCCCCGGTCCGCACCTTCGTACCCGACCATCATGTCGAGTTCGATTTTATCCATTTCCTGACTAAAAACGAAAATTCCGGCAGCCGAGAAGAGCACGACATGCCGGAGTGAATCGAGGATAGCCTTCAGCACTTCGGACAGATCCCCGGCGCTGGACAGCTTCATGCTGACCTGCATGAGGACGCGGTTTTCCTCACGTTCTTCTTCCACTTCGCGGAGCAGTTCCAGCATGGAACTGCCGCGGAAAGCTTCACGGGAGACTTCGAGGAATTTTTCCGCTAAAGCGGCATCCCCCTTTCCTTCGTTCAGCTCCTTGGCAAAACGGTCGGCCAGGATCGAGAGTTCATTCAGTCGTTGAGCTCGGGGGGCGTACTGGGCACATGGCGGAGCGTTTTCCGGGAGTGGTTTTGTCGAGTCTGAGTCGGGAGCGCTGGCTTCGGGCGCGGGAATCGGCTTACTTGTAGCTGGCAACGGCGGAGATTACATCCGGGTAGGTTTCGAATACGGAATTCAGTTTCGTGATAACGAGCAGGGATTCGATTTTTTCAGTTGTGCGCGCGATTTTCAGTTCACCGCCGCTGTTTTTGACGGTAGTAAAAGCGGACACGAGCAGGCCGATACCGGAGCTGTTCATCCACTCAACTTCCCCTAAATCGATGACGACTTTCTTTTTTCCGTCGGCAACGGCCTTTTTCAGCAAATTTTGGAATTCCGCGGATTCGGGGCCGCCCATGACTTTGCCTTTCAGATAAATAACCTGGGCATCTCCATGCTCATGAGATTCAATCTTCACGTGTGGTTAGTCCTTTCGATTTGTGGGATTTTTTGTTTGACAGACTCAAGCATTTTCGTCATTGCTCGAATCTTTTTCGATACGGGATTTTCGAAGATCAAGCAGCGCTTCCACAAAGAACCGTTTGGAAGGCTGATAGTCTATCCCGACTCGAATTTTTTGCAGCATTTCGATTTCCTCCTCGGAAGGATTCATCAACAACCGCTGTTCCCGGTCTTCGAGGAACCGGGCCAGACCTTCATAGACGAAGCCATGGTCCGATACTTCGCGGAAATACTGCGAAATATCCTGTCCTAAGACCAGATCTTCAGTCTTAAGCTCAAGACCATCAGCAACTTTTTCAAGAAAATCAAACGTCGGAGAAGACTTACCGTTTTCGACCAAAGACAGATAGGAACGGTTTACCTTAATCCGATCTGAGAGACCTTCCTGCGAGATCCCGGCGCGACGCCGGGCTTCTCTGATTCGATCACCAATTCTCAAGGTACGCTCTATGGCTAAATTGTGGATAACGGAATATACTCACCATTCCGCTAATTGTCAACAAAAATCATAAATTTTCGCGAAGTATGTGCCGTAAAAGACTCAGAACCCTTTAGCCAGTCCACTTCCCCGACTGTCGGACGCGCCCCAGAAGCCGCCGTACAAAGTATCTGCAGATACTGCATTAACATTCGCCCAGTGGGTTTGGGGATAGATATTGTGCCGTTTGTCGCGCAATGCCTCCATCAAGTCAATCGCATATTCCTGTTCGAGAAACAAGTAATCCGGCACCCATTGATTGTGGAAGCGGGGGTAATCGATCGCTGCTTGCAGCGACATTCCGAAGTCAATTGAATTAATAATAGTGAGTAGCGTTCCGGTGATGATGCGGGGTCCGCCCGCTCCGCCCAGAACCATTATGGGTTTGCCGTCGCGCACGAGGATGGTTGGGGTCATGGAGGACAGAGGCCGCTTGCCGGGCTCAATTTCGTTGGCCTCTTTGCCGATCAGTCCAAAATAGTTAGGGCGGCCCGGCCAGGTCACGAAATCGTCCATTTCATTATTCAGGAAGAAGCCGGTGCCCGGCACAATCACTCCGCATCCGAAAGGAGTATTGATAGTGGCGGTGATGGCGACCGCATTTCCCAGATTATCGATTACGGACAGATGCGTTGTATGCTTGAGATCCGGATGCTCGATTTCCGGCGGCAGGAAATCCTGAGGATTGCCGGGACCGTCCAGTTTGTCGTGCTGCAAGCGATTAATCAACATGCGCTGCTGATTAAGATAGTCCGGATTCATCAATCCCGCGGTTGGCACGTTCACAAAGCCGGGGTCGCCTAAGAATTCGGCGCGATCCGCGAAGGCGATCTGCATGGCTTCGGCAATGAGATGAATCGCATCCGAAGAGCCTGCTCCGAAATAGCCGAGATCGTAGTCTTCCAGCAGTCCCAGCATCTGAATGACATGGATTCCGCCCGAACTGGGAGGCGGCATGGAGATCACATCGTATCCCCGGTAGCTGCCATAGACCGGCTCGCGTTCGATCGCCGCATAAGACTCAAAATCCGCCGCGCGCAGCGCGCCTTTGTGATCGCGCATGTATTTGTCAACTGTTTCGGGCACGTATCCGTGATAGAAACCTTCCGCGCCTTCGGCGCTGATTCGCCGCAGTGTCGCGGCAAGATCTTGCTGCACGAACCTGTCCCCGAAGGCAAAAGTCATGGAATCGTTCTTGAAGAAGATTTGCTTTGTTCCCTCGAACATCCCCAGGAAAGGCGCGTAGTTTTGCAGATAAATATCATAGCGAATCCCGACATCAAACCCCGTATCAGCGAGGGCGATAGGCGCTTCGAGTACCTCGGCCAGAGTCTTGGTGCCGTATTTTTTGAGCGCCAGTTCGAGCGCCGCCACTTCACCCGGAGTTCCCGCGGCCATGACTCCCATCGTGGAGAGGTAAGAGGGACTGGTTGTATCCTTCGGTACGAACATCAGGCGAGTCGCGCGGGCCGGAGCGGTTTCCCGGCCATCGATGGTTACTGAAGTGCCGTCGGCGAGTCGGATCACGATAAAGCATCCGCCGCCGATTCCGCTGGAAAAGTTTTCAGTAACGCCTAAAGCGAAGGCGACTCCCACGGCCGCATCAATGGCATTTCCGCCGCTGCGAAGGATATTCACTCCCACCTCCGTTGCCAAAGGATCCGCGCTGGAAACCATGGCATTTTTACCCCACACGGGCAGGGGTGAGGCGGCATTCGAAATAGAAATGAATACGGAGCACAGCAGTGCAAGCGACCATAGCCAATGACGCATGAGATGATTTCCTTTTTTGAAGCTCTGA
>JAHIZR010000186.1 GCA_018814465.1 bacterium
AGACCGCCTGGCATGACTACATGGGCGGTCCGGTTTCCGGTTGGCAGCATCGCTATTCTTCGCATATCAAAAACGCCGCGGTCTATGCCGAAGCCGCGCATTGGGCGGCGGGCGAATATCTGGTCGATGTGAATGCCTACATGTCCGATATTGATATCGATGGTGTGGATGAACTGATTATTCACAATGATCGTGTCTTCGCGGTCTTCGAGTCCATCGGCGGACGCGCGCAATACATTTTCTCTAAAGGTCCGGGTGCGGAAGTCTTCTCCATCGTCGGTTCCTGCAACACCTACTGGAACGAAACCGACGGCGACTACGATGAACCCGGCTCCAATAACCATCAGGCTTGTTTCGCCGATGTCAGCCCGCATTATCGCAACGACCTGTACAGCATATCCGTCCTGTCGGTGACAGGCACAACTGCATCAATTGAGTTGTCGTACAGCGAAGTGACGAAAGTAATCGAGATTGAGCTCGGCAATCCCTACCTGAAGGCAAGCTATGATATCGGGCCTCAGGATGGCTATATCAAGCACGGCATGACGCCTGATCTGCTTGGTCTCATCTGGAATGCCGATATGGATCGTGTCTGGAATGGCGGCACCGCCTACATGGGATTCCGCAATCCCAACAGCGGCGCGACCGGAGCGCTCGTGCTGGGCAACGGCGGAGCATACCACAACCTTGAATTCAGCGGCACGCTCCTGCGCGGCGACGAAATTCGCGGCTACGATCGCTTCGCCTATCTGCTCTACGCCGGACCGACATCTGCTCCCAATGGCTCCGGCGAAATCGCTGAACTGGAAGCGCTCGAATCCATTAACCTTGATGATTTTGGTCCGCGTCTGAATGATCAGGCGGCTTTCATCAATGCCAACACGGTCGAAGTCACCTTCAACGAGGCGGTTGATCTTACGACCAGCCAGATTGCAGGCAACTGGTCGCTGCAAAATTTCACCGGCAGCTACTCCGTGACCGCGGCCGTCCGCCAGGGCGATTGGCGCAAAGTCAGACTGACCGTCTCGCCCAACCTGCCCGGAGGCGAGAGCGGTGAAGTCGTTGTCAGCAATGTCTTGGACTTGAACAGCAATCTTGTCGATCCCGCTTATGATACCGCGACGCTGGCCGTCTCCAACGGCTTGACTCCGCACACCATCATTATTGACGGCACCAAAGATTTCAACCGCGACACCGAATGCCTCTATGCCGGAACCGACACGCTCACGATTACATGGGATGCCACCTACCTCTATGTCGGCTACTGGAATAAAAACCTCGCCACCGGCGATCTCTTCATCGATATCGACACCAACCAACTAAGCGGTTCGGGTGCGGCGTCCGGTAGCTGGGGACGAGTCAATTTCGCCAATCCCTTCCGCATCGAATACCAGATCGCCATTGAAGGCGGCGGCAATAGTATGCAGATTAACTACTGGACGGGCGCTGCATGGACTTATGTGCAGTACGGAACACACGGCGGCTTCAGCTATGAAGGCTGGGCGACCGTTCCCTATACCGAAGTCCGTATCCCGTGGTCGGATCTTGGTAATCCAACCGGTATCGCCCTGGCTGTGCATGTCACGCAGGAAGACAACCTCATCACAGATCGTGTTTTCCCCACGGTGAATCCCACCGGCAATAACATCACAATTTCATCCTTCTATCGCATCTACGCTCCCTATGCGTCTGGTCCGCTGCCCCTGATGGGTGTTGAAACCCAGCACATTCTCGTCGAAAATCCGGTTGCGCCAGAGGAGATGGTGATCACCGTCGAAGCCGGAATCCCCCATCTGCAGTGGCTCGAAGTGGAAAACGCGCACACCTATTCCATCTACCGTGCGGAAGCCGCCGCGGGACCTTTTCTGCTACTGGGTACGACTGAAGATTTAGAGTATTTTGACCTCAATCCTCCTGCCGGAGAAATCGCTTTTTATGAGGTTACCGCCACCGGCGGAATCTAACTGACCCCTTACAATTTCATAGGTTCCTGAGGTTTCGTGAATTAAACAACTCACAACCTCAGGGACTTTTTTATGTTTCGTTCCAATACTGTTGAGTTCCACTCACATTGTTTGTATATTAGTGCCGATGAACAGCAACGTTAACAAAATGTGACATCTGTAAGTATGATTTCACAATGAAAAATCTAAGGAGAATACTATGAAACGATGGCAGAGCCTGTTCATCACTGCCGGATTGCTCTTAGCGACCGCGCTGTGGGCAGTTCCAACTTTTACTCCGCTTCTGGACGGTAGCAAGGATGTCGGCTGGGGTGCGACCCCCGATGAAGCGACCACTTCCCTTGCGGAACCGGTAGCCTTCAATCTCGACAGCGGCCTTTATGTGACCGATGACAATGAGTACATCTACTTCGGTTTCTGGGCCGATCCCGATCCCTGGGATGACGCGATGAATCCCCATATCCACATTCTCATCGATGTCGGCAGCACTGCCGGCGGCGGTACCTATGCCGCGTGGGGAGCGGGCGGTGTGGCCTATAACATGCCTTATCGCCCTGAGTACGATCTTGTTACTCAGTGGAACACCAGCGACCAGAATATCCAATTCACCGGTCTCAACACTTGGAGCGGCGGCTGGGTGCAGCAACCTGAAATCATGACCGATGCCGGCGGCGGCGGTCAATGGACAGAAATCGCCATCAGCCGACTCGCATTGGGAGATCCCGTTCAGGGTGAAACTCTGAACCTGACCATGTGGCTGCGGCCCTCTTGGGGAACAGCCGGTGGCAACTGCGTGCTTCCCGAAGAAGCCGGTTTCCCCAGCGCTAACGGCGCGACCGCGCACCCCATTACCGTGCAGTTCCCCTATACCATTCAGACTGTATACGGCGATGTGAATCCTCCATGTCTGGCTCTGGTTCGCCAGATTGACGAAACATCTGTGGAACTCGTTTTCAGCGAACCGATGGACGAACTCACACTGGCCAATTCCGCAAACTACACCATGACCGGCTGGTTCCAGACCGGATTCCGCTATGTGACCGCCACCACCGTCGGCTTCTGGTATAATCCCGGCTTCGTCAGCGGCACTCCCTATACCGTTGAAGTCGGCGCCGGTATCACCGACCTCGCCGGCAATCCCATGGATCCCTCGTGTGATGAACTTTCATGGAATGGCCAGTCCTATGCCGATGTCACTTTCCTCGTGCACGATCCCTTTGATGTGGCGACCAATGTGACAGTCCGCGGAACATGGAATTTCTACCATGAATATGATGCCGGCGGCTTCGATCTTGATTTCGATCTATACGATGACGGAACTCATGGTGACGTCACTGCGGGAGATAATGACTGGACTCTCCTAATGCCGCTCGTTCCGAATGGCGGCACCCCGAACTTCCGCTGGAAGTGGCTCCAGGATGGTAATTGGCAGCCCGGCGCGGATAATGAGTTTACCCTGCCGGATCTGAATCCACTCACGGTTGAAGGAACGATTCCCTACGCTATCGAGCAGGAAGTGACGGTTACCTTCGATCTGAATATGAACTGCATGCCCTGCGCTGACGTTGACTCCGTTACGATTGCCGGTCCGCTGGGTAACTGGGACGGCTATTCAGCAATGACCGATGATGGCGATGGCACCTATTCTTACAACATCGTCTTCCCGATCGGCACATCCGCCTCACAGGAATACAAGTACCGCTACCACTGGACAAATGAAGCTCTGGAAGTCGTCACCGAGTGGGAAGGCGTACCGAATAGAGCGCTGAACCTGGATGATTCCAGCCCGACTCAAATTCTCCCGCAGGACTTCTTTAACGATGTCGAATGCACCTTCCTGACGCAGGCTGTGGAGGTCACCTTCTACTGCGATATGCAGTGTGTTGAACTCGGCGCAACCGTTGACGGCGTGGATGTTGTCGGCACTTTCAACTGCTGGGGCGCCACTCCGATTCTGCTTGCGGACGACGGCGTCGCTCCCGATGTCGCCGCCGGTGACGGCCAATGGACAGCTACTGTCAACTTCCCCATTGGTTCGATTACTGAGCTTGAATACAAGTTCCGCCGCATCGAAAACGGCGATCCTGATCCGATCTATGAATGGGAAGATGCGATCGGTAACCGGACCTACACATTATTGGACGACGGATTAGACGTTGACTTGCCTAATGCCTTCTTCAATAACTGGGTATGCGATCCGGTTGACCTGACGATTATCCGCGATGGCGACAATGTGCATCTCGATTGGAACGGCCCGTCGCGCGTCTATTATCAGGTTTGGGAACACACTTCCCCGGTTAATGTGTCTGTTGACGGAACCCTGCTGGATACCACTCCGGATTCCTTCTTCGATGTCGCAATTCCGGTCGGCGAAGTCCCCGCGACTTTCTATCAGATTGTGGCGACGACCGAGATCCCCGAATAATCTTTTTAGAAAACCCTTTAATGAAAAGCCACGGCATCATCGCCGTGGCTTTTCTGTTGATCGAAAGTAGCGGATCAGTTCTTGACAAATATTTTGTAGTCCCAGCCGGTCAGTTCAAGAGAGAGAATCTCTGCGGACGAGTAAGGTTGCTCGCTGAAGAGTTCGGTATAAGTTCCTTCGCTGATGCCTGTGATGTTTACGGTGCGGGATTGCGAGGATAGATTTACAACTGTGATGACTTGGCGGTTATCCTTTTCCAGCTTGAAGGCGAAGACATGGTCATCCTGATTGGTTTCGAGCTTGGTGAAG
>JAHIZR010000187.1 GCA_018814465.1 bacterium
AACACTTCAAAAGAATGATCTGTTATTCGTGAATCTGGTAACGGATCTCGAAGACAGTTAAACGAATGATCAGGAAAGATAAATGGGCGCTGTTGATTTAGGCGGATCCAAACCTGCAGGCGGCGGAGGACAATCGTGGAAGCGACCGCGAGTCAAGATTCGTATTGATATGACTCCGATGGTCGACATTGCTTTTCTGCTGTTGATTTTTTTCATGGTGACAACGGTCTTCAGACTGCCGACGGCAATGGAGATGGTTCTGCCGCCCCCGGATGAAATAGTACAACCTGTTGAAGTCTTCAAAGAGAAGATGATCACATTCCTTGTCATGGAGAATGATTCTCTGGCCTATTTCGTCGGCACGGAAGCACCCAAGCCGCTGACTTGGGATAGTCTGCATTACAAGCTGCAGGAACGACGGGCGAAGCTGATGAAGGGTGATGTCGAGCAAGTCGAGACAATCGACAGAATCATTACTCTCTCCGATACGAATCTGATTAAGTACGAAGAGCGATACGGTGATGAGCAGACATTTGATCGGATTGACTTAGCGATTAAACGGGCGGAGCTTCCAGCTTGGTCGCGTGATGAAAAAGTGAAGCTGCTGAACGATATCAAAGAGATGGATAAGCTGATTGTCATTGCGAAGATTCACAAAAAAGCCCGCTATATGACGATGGTGGACTTGATCGATGAATTGAACGTCGCCCGGTCAACTCGTTTCTCGATTGACAAGTTTACAGTCTATGAAGATTCGCTACTCCGCATAAACGGCTTTGAGACGTCCGGTCCGGAAGGTCTCCCGGTTGTGGAATTCGAGTACGAAGACGAATCCTAATATAGTAGACCAAGACCGAAAACTGCGATAATATGTCGCGCTACGGAAGCAAATAGGCAGCAATGTCATGGATATATTTCAAGAGTTAATGAAAGGCAGATACGGCTCGATGGAGCTGAAGAAGTATGTCGGCCCGAACCTGATTCGCGGGCTGATCTTCAGCATTCTGCTCCATAGCGTCGTGATAGCAGCCCCTTGGATAGTCACACTGTTCAAAGGTGAAGAAGAGATTTCTGACAGGGTGATGGTGCTCGATCCGGCTATTTTGAAAAAGCTGAAGGCGCTTGATCCAAACCGCAAGGCGGCTCCTGTAATCGCGCGTCCGAAACTGGCACGTCCAAAGGTTACGGTTGCGATCGCAGTTGAGGAAGAGAAGCAGGAAGAAGAAGTCGAGATCATGAAGCAGGAAGAGCTCCAGCAGGCGATCGTTGAGGAGTATGCGGATTTTGGCGGAGATACGCTTGATTTCGATCCGAATACTGAGATTGTTCTGTCCGAAGAAATTCCCGACGCCGGTATTTTCATTCCATTTGAGGTATCACCGCAGCCCTTGCCTGATTTCAGTCCTTGGCCTGAATATCCTGAGATCGCTCAGAAGTCGGGAACTCCGGGGAAGGTGATAGCCAAAGTTTACGTTAACAAAGAAGGTCTTGTAAAGAAGTGGATGATTCTGTCCGCAAAACCGGAGCATCTTGGTTTTGAGGAAGAGGTGGCGAAAGTCATTGAAAAATGGAGATTCACTCCGGCGATTCAGCAGGGGAATCCGGTCGGTGTGTGGATCACGATTCCATTTACTTTCAAAGTCAAGAATTAGTATTGATTGATAGTATTGTGCAGCCGCGCGGGGATCACCTCGTGCGGTTGCGCACTCTCAATAGACCATGTCCCGGGGTCTTTCTTCGAACTCAGGTAGTATAACTTGCAGGAGGTGCGTCATGACTACCACGGAAAGACTGAAAAGGATCGGTTCACAGGAATTGAGGAAGCGGTTAGGTCCGAATCTGGTGCGAGGTCTGATCGCAAGTGTGTTTATACACAGTGCGATTGTCTCGATCGGTCTGTTTGAATGGAGTGATGAGCCTGAAAAGGGCGGCCGGGGCGGCCGGATCGTGCAGATCCCACCTCCGCAATCACCGCCCGAAAAGGACCGCTATACTCAGCCGATTCGTAGATTCGAGAAGCCTGTTCTGCCGGAAGTGGAGATTCCGATCCCGGTTGAAGAGGAACCGAAGCTCGTCGAGGAACCGGACCCAGAAATTCCCGAAATGGACAAGCTTATTGAAAGGTACGGCACTTCCTCTGATCCCGCAGTACAGGAACAGAACGGATGGGGCAATGGTGAAGATCCGCTCGTTGATCTGGATGTGAATTCAGCCGGATTTGAAAAGCCATGGGAGAAGTACGTTGCGCGGGAGATTGAACCGGTCCCCCTGTCGACCAATCCACGTCCTGAGTTTCCTTCAATCGCAGCCAAGGCCGGCATCACCGCGAAGGTGAGAGTATGGGTACTTGTTGGTGTTGACGGATCTGTTGAAAAATGGATTATCATCGATACCTCAACGCCCGGACTTGGCTTTGAGGAAGCCGTGGAAGCAGTCATTGGTAAGTGGCAATTCACACCTGCGATTCAGGGCCGGCAGCCGGTTGCCGTTTGGGTGAATATTCCCTTTAGTTTCAGGATAAAAAATTAGGAGGTTGACGTAATCGCGTCATCGTCAGCTGACAGGATATGAAACTGATTGTTGGATGGATTATGCCGATCGCATTTGCGATCATCGGCGCAGCTATCATGACAGGATATATGCTTCCCCAATTGCCTGATGGGACGCTGCTGCGTCCAATCATGGGAATGGTAGTGATATTGATCGGAGTTCATCGTTTCGTCGTTTCACGAATGCCTGCGGCGCCTAGTGAGCGGCGTTTCGGAGGTGATCGTCCAAGACCTTGGGATAAACATGAATAGAATTGTAAGAAACTTTTTACTCGTCGCGCTGTTATCAACAGCGATCTGGAGCTGCGGACCGCGCGCACCCCGCGAAAGTTATACGGTAGGTACGGCGTTGATCGGTTCGTCGGATGCCGTCTTTGATCTGGCGGCAAGCCTTGTTCAGGATTACCAATCTCAGTACAGCACCGCCTTTGTCAGCGTCTATCGGCATGAAACACGGGCGTTGATCGATACTCTGATCAGCGAGCGTGCTGAAGAGATATTCATTGATCGTTCACTCACTCCTGCTGAGACTCTGGCGTTCGCCCGGCAGGGATTGAAGCTCTATACCTACGGGATTTGCTATTACCCGGTCTATTTCATGGTGGATACCGTAATGGGCATCGCTGAGATTGACAGCGCCAGATTGCGGGGAATCCTCACCGGACAGATTACAAATTGGAAGGAGGTGGGCGGGCGAGATCAGTTAATTACACCGTTCTTGCCGCTTCCGGGGACCGGAGCTTGGGCGACGATTACGGACTATTTCGGAGAATTGGATTCGCTCGTTGCTGTGCCCTGTTCGACAGACACCCGTATGCTGGAGCTTGCGCGGGACGATCCAGGCGCCTTTTTGGTTTACTCGCATCCCTCCGAGGAACTCCATCGTTATAGACGGCTGCGTTGGTCGGTCGACGAGCTGCGGATTCCCGCAAACGTGAAGCGGATTCTTGAATCTCCGATTTATCCTTTCATGATGGAGTTTACCTATGCGACGACGCGCAACAAGGGTGATGTAGCGGCGGGATTTCTAACCTTTATGATGGCGACGAACGGGCAGCGGTTTTTAATGGAAAGAGGCTATCGGCCTGCGGTCGCGCCAGTGCGGGTGATTCATTCGAAGTAACGGAAGCCCGTGATTCCGGTGTTTTCAGGATCCGAGGAATCGGGTCCTTTTTATTTAGTATCGAGCCGCAAACTATCTGAAAAGCTGATAAGCACTTCGCTTGCCGTTTTCATTGAAAATTCATATACTTAATATTAGGCCAAGTTGAGGAGTTTGAGGTTATAAGCATTGAAAAAAACAGCACTTACATCAAAGCACGAAGCCCTCGGAGCCAAAATGGTAGACTTCGCAGGCTACAGGATGCCGATCCAATACCATTCGATACGAGCCGAACACATGAGGGTTCGTACAACCGTGGGTGTGTTCGATGTGTCCCATATGGGAGAATTCTTTGTAACGGGCGAGGGACGGGAGGAGTTCATTGACCGCATGACGGTCAATGATGTCAAGTCAATGCATGCCGGACAGGCACAATATTCGTGCATGTGCATGCCTGATGGCGGGATAGTGGATGATCTGCTGATCTATAAGTTTGAAGACAAGTTTATGATCGTAGTGAACGCGGCGAATACGAAGAAGGATTGGGATTGGCTTTTTTCGCATAAACCGTCCACTGTTGAGATGAAGGATCGGACCGATGACTATTCATTGCTGGCTATCCAAGGGCGAGAAGCGTCGGCGGTAATAAATCAAATCGCGGATTCAGATGTTACCTCACTGCGCTATTACACGTTTGTTGACGGGAAGGCTTGCGATCATCCGGCGATTATCTCGCGGACAGGGTATACCGGAGAAGACGGGTTTGAGCTCTATCTTGAAAATGAATTTGCTCCGGATGTTTGGGATGCCGTGATGAAGGCTGGGAAGCGATATGAGATCGAGCCTATCGGTCTGGGTGCGCGGGACAGTTTGCGGCTTGAAATGAAAATGGCTTTATACGGAAACGATATCGACGGGACAACAAATCCGCTTGAAGCCGGTCTTGGTTGGATTACAAAGTTGAATAAAGAATCCGATTTTGTTGGCAAAGAGCAATTACTGAAGATCAAGGAAGAAGGCGTTACACGCAGGCTGGCGGCGATTCAGCTTGAGGATTCAGGTTTCCCGCGACCTGGCTATCCGATTCTGAGTGAGACCAAAGGCGGGGAAGTGATCGGTAAGGTGACTTCGGGCACGGTATCACCAATGCTGAACAAGGGAATCGCCTTGGGCTACGTGCCGGTGGATCTTGCGAAAGTCGGAACGAAGCTCGCAATTGATTGTCGCGGTAAGATCAATGCAGCGGAAGTTATTAAGCCGCCGTTCTATATCCGGCCTTATTAAGAGTATCGTCTGAGAATATATGATGAACATCAGCGTTTGCACAACTCCCGCGGAAATCACAGATGACGATATTCGCAACTGTATCGTGGTTGTGATAGATGTGCTGCGAAGTTCGTCGACGATCATCGCGGCGCTGGCCAATGGCGCTCGCGAAGTGATTCCCGTTAGTACTCCCGCTGAAGCCGGCGAGCTTGCATCCCGCTTGGATATAACCGGATCGTTGATGGGAGGCGAACGCGAGGGCAGGCAGATCGAGGGGTTTGACTTGGGGAATTCGCCGCCGCAGTATGCGGAAGACATCGTAGCGGGGAAAACGGTCTTTTTCTCTTCTTCTAACGGAACTCCCGCGATTTTGCGCGTAAAGAATGCCAATCGAGTGATCATCGGCGGCTTTAATAATTTGTCAACCGTTCTCGAGTATCTGCTCCAACAGCGGAAAGAAATCATCATCCTATGCTCGGGTCGTTCGGGCAGATTTTCGTTGGAGGATTTCGTCTGCGCCGGAAGCATGATTGCCGGATTGATGGGACGGCTGAAGGGCCCGGACGTCTCGTTCAATGATGCCGCGACCGCAGCGGCGGAGCTGTACCGGAGGAATATGAATCTCCTTGTCGATGTCATGCGCAGGTCAGAGCATGGGAAACGGCTGATGGAGATTGGTTTTGGAAAAGACTTGAGCTATTGTGCTCAGATAGATTCACATAATGTGCTTCCCCTCTATGTTGAAGGAAAAATCCGAGGCTTAAAGCAGGATGCCGGCGCGCTCGCAGAAACAGAAACCGCAACAGCGTGAAACAAACGCTCCCGTGTCATTTCTTTGGGGACTCGCCTTAGTTGGCGCGTCGCTGTTAATCGCGCTTGCTCTTTTAAGTTTTCACGAAGCTGACATGTTTCCAAGGTTTATCGGAGACAGTATCGCCTGGGATTCCGCCTCTGGTGACGCACAAGTTCACAATTGGGTGGGCGCATGGGGAGCTAAAATGGCGTTTATTCTTGGACCGTATTTCCTAGGTCGTTGGGCGGCATTCGGCATCCCGATCATTATTTTTCTTTGGGGCTGGCTGTTGATGAGAAGGCTGGAATGGCGCGAGACGCTTAAAGCCAGTATTTGGCTGTTTGCTTTCATGATCTGGCTCTCGACTTTCATCGGATTAGCCGGCTCGACTTGGTTCGGAATAGAAGAGGCGAGCCGATTTCATGTTCATGCCGGGCTTTTCGGAGATTCTGCGGCAAGGTATCTGGTGGGAGTCCTCGGATTCGCAGGATCGATTATTATAACGCTGCTTCTGCTCGTTATCGGTTTGGCTTTGTCGGTGTCGGGATTCGGGAACCGAGTGGAGCGAAGTGTGAATACTTCCATCGACAAAGTCAGCGCGGCGAAATTGCCGAAGGTAAGTGTCAAGAAGCCGGCATTCCCGAAATTCAGATTAAGACTGCCGAGCTTCAAAAGGAAAAAGGCTGTAAAATCTGTTTTCGATGCTCCATTAGGGGAAACGGATCCGGAACGCTCTCAGGAAGCTGATCCGGAGACAGCATCAAACGGTCATGCTGACAAGCGGATCGAAGACTTAGCTGAGGTCACGTCGAAGCCGTCGGGTAAGAGGAAGCCCGGGGCAGTCGAAAGAAGTACTGCGCAGATTTCCATTGCAGTGGATGACAGCAGCGGTTATATTTTTCCGCCGTTGGACTGTTTCGATCTGCCGAAACCGGGACAGGAAGGCGGAATGTCGGTCGAGGAGCAGCGGAAAAACGCCGAGCTGCTTGTCAAGAGTCTTGATACTTTCGGGGTGCAGGCGAAGTTGGTGAAGATTAATCCTGGTCCCGTCATCACTCGTTTTGATTTGGAACCTGCGCCGGGCGTGAAAGTCTCTCGAATTGAAGCCTTAGCGGATGATTTATCTTTGGCGCTTCGCGCGCGCGGATTGCGCATTCTCGCTCCCATTCCCGGCGTTGCCGCAGTGGGAGTTGAGATGGCCAACAATGAACCTGCTCTGGTTTCATTTCGTGAAGTAGTCGAATCAACGGCTTTTCAGGAGAGCAAATCGAAGTTGCCGTTGGCGCTCGGTCGATCGGTGTCCGGCGATATTGTCTGCACGGATCTTGAAGCGCTTCCCCACCTGTTAATTGCCGGCACGACCGGATCGGGGAAATCAGTGTGTGTGAATACGATCATCAATTCGATCTTGTTGCGTTCGACGCCGGACGAAGTGCAAATGGTGATGATCGATCCCAAGAAGCTCGAACTTGCCGCTTATAACGAATTGCGCAAGCACCATGTGACTCATCGTCCTGACCTGACCGAGTTTGTCATTACAAGGCCTGATGAAGCGGTAAAGGTTTTGCGAAGCTGTCTGATGGAGATGGAACGGCGTTACGATCTACTGGCTGAATTCGGTTCACGGAACTTAAGAGAGTTCAATGAGGCGGTACGATCTGAACCTCGCGAAGGCGTGACACCGCTCCCCTATATTATCGTCATCATCGATGAATTAGCCGATTTGATGGTAACGGCACAGCGCGAAGTGGAGGAGCCGATCGCGCGGCTTGCGCAGCTTGCCCGTGCTATCGGGATTCATCTGGTTGTGGCGACTCAGCGGCCTTCAGTCGATGTGATAACCGGAGTTATCAAGGCAAACTTTCCGGCCCGTATCGCGTTTCGTGTGGCAATGAAAGTGGATTCGCGGACGATACTTGATGCAAACGGTGCTGAGATGCTGCTTGGGCAAGGGGATATGCTTTTTCAGCATCCCGAAGATCCGGCTCCGGTTCGAATCCAGGGCGCTTTGTTGAAGTCGAAGGAGATCGCCAAGGTCATTTCTCATATTCGCAAGCAACCCGGTCCTCGTGATAAGTTAGTGCTTCCACTCGATCCTCAGGAAGAAAAAGAATCCGGCGGCGGTACCTATTTATCGATTGGGAATGATCCGCTCTTTGTGGAAGCGGCGAAGATTGTCGTGCGAACCGGTCAGGGCAGTGTTTCGATTCTACAGCGCAGGTTGAAAATCGGCTACAGTCGGGCGGCGAGACTGATTGACCATTTGGAGGAAGCCGGAGTCGTCGGACCGTTTGACGGATCAAAGGCGCGCGTTGTTCTGGCTGATGAGGAATTCCTGGACTCGTTGACGAAGGCGGATGAATGAAACTTAAAGTAGTGATGGTGATATTGGGACTCGCTCCTCTGCTGATGGCTGCTGATTCTCCGACAGAGTATTATTCCCGTGTGGAACGGCATTTGCGGTCTTTACCTACACTTGAAGTCGAGTACTTAGCTGAGGGTTTGGCGTTCGGCGACGAGGGGATGGTTGGACATATGTACTGGTTGCGCCCTGATTACTTTTTACATGACACGCCGGAGTGGTCGCATTGCGATACTCGCACGGAGCAGTGGCGCTATCTCAAGGGGCAGAATACTCTGATACGTGAAACGCCGCAAGGGAGAACCGATTGGCTGCCGGAATCGATTCTGCTGGATATCAGCGTTGAGCTTCAGCCTCGCGAGTTATCCACTGCCGAATCCGGTCAAACCGTTCTCACGCTCAGATCGGACAGCCCGAATTCGCCCGGCGAGCTGTTTCTGCGATTTGACGAAGCGAGCCTGCATCCAAACGAGATAGAGTATATGGGTGATGACGGATCGACAACGGTTTATCGTATCGTCCGTTGGTTGGAAAACGCCAAGATCGACACAAATCTGTTTACGCCGCAGATCGTGCCTGTGGAGAATCTGATTGATTTCCGTACCAGCGGGGGGGAGAATTAGATGGCGAAGCTTTCTCAGAGAACGAAAATGTATCTCAGCATCGGACTGAGTGCCGTTTTCATGTACCTAACGATTTACAAGCCTTCGTTGTCGGCTTGGCTCAGCGGCAGAATCGGGATTGGCGAGGCATTCTTCGGATATCCGCGCTTCAATGTCGCGGAATTGGGGACCGTACTGCGCAGCACGCAATGGGGACAGATTTCAATTGCCGGAGTGATCTTCTTCGGTTCGCTTGTTGTCAGAGCATGGCGCTGGCAGTTGATACTGAATCCGCTTGTCAGGATGAATTTCTGGCAAGTATTCGGAGTGATGAACATAGGATATATGGCGAATAATGTCCTGCCGCTGCGTTTAGGTGAAGTCTACAAGGCGCAGGTTATTTATCAGCTTTCGGGGCTTTCGCGCACAGAGGCATTCGGAACAATCGTTGTCGAGCGGCTCGTTGATCTGATATATATGGTGCCTTTCATCGGATTAGCGATTATGCTGTATCCAATGCCGGAGGCTTTTCAGATCGGCGGCATAATTGCATCGGTCGGCGCTTTTGCACTGTGCGGATTCTGTGTATGGCTGGGAGTTGATCATGATCGGGCAATGCACTGGACACGCAAAGTACTATCGGTACTTCCCGAATCCGCTGCCGAAAAATCCGGAAACGGAATAGATAAATTCACATCAGGATTGGGTGTACTGGGCAGGCGCGAACTATTTTGGGGGTTGACTATTTCTTCGATCATACTTTGGATAATGTATGGTTTGATGGTCTACCTTGTACTGGATTCGCTTGGCATGATTGCGGGAGTTCCTTTGATAGAATCGAATCTGATTGGCGCGGTGCTGGTTATCCTGTTTATCACCACATTCGGGTTTGTTGTTCCGGGAGCACCGGGGGCGGTCGGAACGTATCATGGGGTTGCGGTATTAGGACTCAGTCTGTTCAAAGTGCCTGGTGATCAGGCTGTAGGCTTTGCCCTGCTGCTGCATGCTCTAAACTATATTCCGCTTACGGCTCTGGGCTGGGCTTATTTTTGGAAATATGGATTAAGTTTTCGCAAATCATCTGAGGCAGGTGCCGTGATTGCGGAAGAGAATCAAAGCATCACACCTGCACAATAGGCACTGAAATTATTAACTGATCATAACGGCGAGGCTTTTCTTGGATACAAAGGATACCTCAACGCAATTCGCTGAGTACTTTCGCATTCTGTTCCGCGGACGCTGGATCATCGTGCTGTCATTTCTTGCGGTCGTAGCAGCGACAACCTTTATGACGTACCGGATGCGTCCGGCATACGTGGCAACGGCGACCGTCCTGATCTTGGATCAGGATATTATGGAAATGGCGATGCTGAATGCGGAACGTTATCCGGTACGGAAATCGCGGAACCTGAATGAAATAGAATTGCTGCGCAGCCGCAGGATCGCAGAGGATGTGCTGCGGTCGCTGGCCAACTCACCTTACCGCAGCGAACTGGAAATCATGCGGGAGGTTTCATCCAAAGGGACTCCGATTACATTCGATGACCGGGTGGAACTGCTTCGATCGAATACTTCGGTATCGAACCTCAAGGACACGGATATCCTTAAAGTCAGTATGACCGCGCATACGGCGTTTGAATCTTCTTTTTTGGCGAATGCAATTGCTGAGGAATACTACCGGTACAAACTTCGCACGGCGCGTGGCGAGGTTTCGGAGATTCGCCAGTTTCTCGAGCAGCAGCTCGAAGTAGTCCGGGAACAGCTTTCACAATCCGAGAATCTGGAGCGGGCTTACAAGGAGAGCCGCGGAGTGTCTTCACTCGATGATGAGGCACGCTATATGGTTGAACAATCCGCTCAGATTCACGCGCTCTATAATCAGGCGGAAACCGATTTGAATGCCGAGCTTCGCCGCATGGACTATCTCAAGCGTCAGCTTGCCGAGACAAAAGGGTCGATGGTTGAGGATATAACTAATGTAACGAGTCCGTTAATCGAATCACTGCAGCAGGAGATCGCTCAGAAGCAAACGCGTTTAGCCAGCTTGATCGCTTCGCCGGGTCCCGGAATGGATTTAACCATCAAGGGATTAGAGAGCGAGATCGAAACGATCAAAGGGAAGCTGATCGAAGAAGTTCGCAAAGTCGCCGGCAGCACAAGCTCGATGGATCCATTAAGGACTTCACAATCTTTATTTGACGATATTCTTAAGGCGGAAGTTGAAATCAAGGCTCTGACAGCGAGGGCTGAAGCGCTGCGGGATGTTATCGACAATATTGACTATGAACTTGAACAGCTTCCGGAAAAGACGCTGGTCCTTGCCCGTCTTACCAGAGACAGAAAACTGAATGAAAATCTCTACCTGCTCCTGAACGAGAAATTCGAGGATGCTCGCATCACGGAAGCCGGTAAATCCGCAGGGGTTGAGATTGTCGATACGGCAAAGCCGCCCGACAGTCCGGTACAGCCCCGCAAGAAGCTGAACATTTTGTTCGGGATGTTGTTCGGGCTTGCTTTGGGAGTGGGTATTACTCTGTTGTTGGATTTCTTGGATGATACGATCAAAACACCGGAAGACTTGGAGAAAATGGGCTTAGTCCCACTGGGTACGATACCGGTTGTACATACAGAGGAGATCGTCCGCCGACTAAAGAAGCAGGGCAAGTCATTCACCGAAGCCGATCTGGCAAAAGTGGAAGCGAAGATGATTACTCGCTTTTCACCAAAGTCGCCGGTTAGTGAAGCGTATCGGAGCTTCCGCACGAATATTCAATTCTCGGATATTGATAATCCCAAGCGAGTTATCCTGATGACGTCATCAGCGACGAAAGAAGGAAAGTCGACTACATGTGTGAATCTCGCGATCACACTGGCTCAGATGGGATCCCGCGTTCTGCTGATAGACAGCGACCTTCGCCGTCCGAACCTGCACAACTTTTTCCAGATGGACAAGACCTATGGTTTAACGAATGTGCTGATTGGTTCGCTGACATTTGATGACGTAATTAAGAAAACGGAAGTTGAGAATCTTGATCTAATTACAGCGGGTGATATTCCGCCGAATCCTTCTGAGATGGTCGCTTCGGAGCGGATGAAGGATTTCCTGAAGGAAGCCCGAGATCGTTATGATTTCGTATTGCTCGACAGTCCTCCGGTCATTGCGGTTACAGATGCCGCGATTTTAACGACGCGTGTGGACGCGACGATTCTTGTCGTTAGTTCAGGGCTTACCGGCAAGAGTGAGATCAAGCGTGCGATTAACTTGATCAAGAACGTTCAGTCGAATGTATTGGGAGTGGTGCTGAATGCTCTCGACATCAAGAAGATTTACGGATCTTACTATTACTATTTCCATTACTATCAATATTACTATTACTATGGCTCGGAACCGGGCAAAGGCAAGAAGAAGAAGCGCAAGCACGCTGAGAAGCCTGTTGAGTCCGACTATAGCGAGGTCACATAGTTAAAGATACTCGAGGAGGCGGGCAGGAGTTTTCGCTTCTGCCTGTCTTCTTGTTCATATTACACCCCTCTCGTATTTTTTCCTCAGTTGTACACCACGCTTTCTTACCCGGAGTCATCGTTGCTGCCGGAAGGCGGCTTTATGATGAAGTCTCCTGCCAAGATAAATCTGTCCTTGAGGATTCTCGGGCGACGCGCCGATGGTTTTCACGAGTTGGACACGGTGTTTCAGGAGATCGATCTTTGTGATGAGATCGAGTTCTATCCTGCGGAGGAATGGTGTTTCCGGGCGGATGGTGCGGACTTAGGACCTGATCAGGATAATCTTGTTGTGCGCGCGGCCCGTGCGCTCAGCGCTTATGCCAATGTACCCTGTAAGGCAAGGATCTTTTTGCGCAAGACAATTCCCACGGGAGGCGGCTTAGGAGGCGGATCATCCAATGCATCTGTCACTTTCCATGGATTATGCCGGCTTTGGAATCTCGACGTCGAATGGGAACGGCTTCAGGAATTGGCGGCGGAATTGGGGTCTGATTGCCCGTTTTTCGTGTATGGAGGGATGGCTCGCGGGCGAGGACGCGGAGAAAAGCTGGAATTATATGACGGGTCTCTGTCAGGGACAGTTGTGGCCGTATTTCCGGGGTTTGGAGTTAATACGAGAAAGGCGTTCTCAGAATGCGAGTTTGACTTGACAGAACACGATAAAAATGTTATTTTTACAGCTTACCTGGGAGAAGAAGAGGGGACGTATATTCTCTTAGAAGATTGTGTTAATGATTTAGAAAACATAGTCTTACGAGTACATCCTATGCTTCGGGAACTTCGCGATGAACTGAGTAGGTTAGGAGCGGATGTCTCTCTTTTGTCAGGATCGGGGTCCACAGTATTTGGAGTTTTTCGGGAATCATCCGCAGCAAGGCGAGCCGCGCAGCAGTTGCGGGAACGATTCACTGTATACATTTGCCGCATGGTCGGGCGACAGCGTCGTGCCGAGCTTCGTTGACTCGCCCCCATCAGCGCACATCATCAGGAACACATCGGCAGGGGTCAGGAGAGAGAACCGTGAGAATCACCGAGATCCACATCAACTTGAGAGATGAGGACAAGCTAAAGGCATTTGTGAACATTACATTCGAGGATGTCTTTGTCGTTCGGGGGCTGAAAGTTATCGAAGGCAAGGATGGTTTATTCGTCTGTATGCCAAGCCGAAAGCTTGAGGATGGCACCTACAAGGATATTGCCCATCCGATCACAAACGAGTTCCGACAGAAGTTGGAAACGCAAATTCTCGATGAGTACCGCAACATGATGAGCGGATCAATCGAGATTCCGAATGCGCCTGGCCACGGCGTGTAGCTCTCGAATTCGCAAGAAGTCGAAGTAATGGGGCGTCGCCAAGTTGGTAAGGCACCAGGTTTTGGTCCTGGCATTCGGAGGTTCGAGTCCTTCCGCCCCAGCAAACGAATTCGAGCAACCGCAAGATACCGGTAGACGAACAGCTGATGCGTTCTTACGCTTTTCGCGCAGGCATAGCATCAGATAACAAACATCGGCGCCTGTGTATATCAACCAAGAACTCCAGCTTTTCTCCGGATCCGCCCACCGGAAATTGGGCGAACGCATTGCGCAGTTTTTGAACATTCCACTTGGCGAAGTTGAACTTCGGCGCTTTGCCGATGGAGAGATCGGGGTTCAGTATAATGAGAATATTCGTGGACGCGATGTTTTCATTGTTCAGCCGACTTGTCCACCGGCGGACAATCTGCTGGAATTGTTGATCATGGTTGATGCGGCTCGCCGCGCCTCTGCGGCGCGCATCACGGTTGTACTGCCGTACTACGGATATGCCAGACAAGATCGGAAAGATGCTCCGCGAGTGTCTATCACGGCCAAACTGGTTGCAGACCTGCTTGAAGCGGCGGGCACGGATCGGATTCTGACAATGGATCTGCATGCGGCTCAGATTCAGGGCTTTTTCAGCATTCCCTTCGATCATTTGTACGCGTCACGGCTTTACAGTGATTTGTTCCGTTTGCAGCCGATAGAAAATCTGGTCATTGTGGCGCCGGATGTTGGTTCGACGAGGAATGCCAGATTCTATGCCAATTACTTGCAGACGGATTTCGCGATTGTAGATAAGCTGCGAAGCGGACCCAATGTTGCTAAGGCAATGAATCTGATCGGAGATGTTTCGGGCAAGAATTGTCTGATCGTCGATGATATCGTTGACACGGCGGGCACACTGGTGGCGACAGTGAAGATGCTGAAGGAGAAGGGCGGATTAAACGTCTATGCCGCAATCACTCATCCAGTATTATCGGATATTGCAGTCGACCGCGTGGAGAGTAGCGAGTTATCGGCGCTGTGGGTTTGCGATACCCTTCCGACACCGCGCGAGCACTTATTCAGCCGGATCCGAAAGATTTCGACTGCAAAGCTGTTCGCTGAAGCGATTCGAAGAATTCACAGGGATGAATCAATCAGCCATTTATTCCTCGACGAGGGACCGAATCAGCCTCGTAAGTCCATGTTGGACCCCAAAGGTTCATCCTATCTGATAAAAACCGACGACGACTAAAGTGAATACAATAATACAGCAGAAATAGTACGATGGCAAGCACAATTTTAAACGCAAAGACGAGAGAACCGCATAAATCCACCGGACGAGCGTTGCGGCGCGAAGGTCAAGTTCCCGGTATCTATTATAACAGCAAACGCGATGTCAAATATGTTCAGTTCGACAACATTGAATTGATGCGTTTGTTAAACACGGAATTCGCATTGGTTGAGCTAAACGTGGACGGCAGTGCGTTGCCTTGTGTGATTCGCGAGATTCAGCGTCATCCGGTTCGCGGCAACATAGTCCATGTCGACCTGTTCGGTGTGGAGAAGGATCAGTCGATTACGGTCAGTGTCCCGGTGAATATCATTGGTATCGCCAAGGGAGTGAAAGCGGATGGCGGCACACTTGATTTGTTAGTCCATGATCTCGAAGTTGAATGTCTGCCCGCCAATATACCGAATCATATTGATATTGATGTGACCGAGCTTGGCATCAATGACGGTATCCGTGTCGAGAATATTCAGATTGAGGGTGTGACATTTACCGCCGATCCGCAACTGACTGTGGTTCATGTCATGCCTCCGCGAGTTCAAGAGGAAGCGGCTGTTGAGGCCGGAGCTGCGGAGGAAGTGGCTGAACCTGAAGTCATCACCGCGAAGAAGGAAGAATCGGAATAACGTGTTCCGTTTCACGCTTAGGTGTCGGTTCTTCGCATGTTAGCAGGGCAAAAGCCTAACTCAGAAAACACAATGCGGATGATTGTCGGATTGGGGAATCCGGGGGAGGATTATGAAGATACGCCGCATAATATCGGATTTGCGGTAGTGAAGGAACTGGCAAGGCGGTTCGGCGTTGATCTGCGCCGCGGACCGAAGCCGAAAATGGAATCAGCAAGGATTTCCGGCGAAAGTCCCTTTGTTTTGTTGCGGCCAATGGCCTATATGAATTTGTCGGGTCAGCCGGTTCTTGAGGCGCTGAAGTGGTATTCGCTGAAACCGGACAATCTCCTGATTATCTGTGATGATGTCAATCTTCCTTTAGGGTGGCTTCGTTTTCGTACCGAAGGAGGAGCGGGCGGACAAAAGGGGCTTGTGTCGATCATCGCTTCGCTTGACACTCAAGCATTTTCGAGATTGAGGCTCGGAGTTGGAGGCGGCGCGCCGGGCGCAGATGTGGCTGCCCATGTGCTGACGAAGTTCCGAGGCGTTCGTAAAGAACAGGCAGAGAGAATCATCAGCAAAGCCGCTGACGCTGCAGAATGCTGGCTGCGGGAAGGCATCGATGCGGCCATGAACACGTATAATCAACAGGAAGAATAGAATAAACCCTCCCGGCGATTGCGAGTTGCCGGGCTAATGACCGAAGGGAGCATTTTCGCATGAGAACGTACGAATTAGTATTGGTCTTTGATTCCAGTCTTGAGATCGAGCAGATCGAAACGGATCTGAAGAGATTTAAGGACATTATGACATCGGAAAGCGGATTCATCCGCGTCTGGGAACGCTGGGGAAAACAGCGGCTTGCCTACGAAATCCGCAGGCGTCAGTATGGCTATTACACGTTGGTAATCTTTGATACAGCCCCCAGCGTCATTGCGGAACTTGAGCGTATCATTCGTCTGACACCGACAATCCTTCGTTATTTGATAACGGTTGTAGATCCGATCAGGGCCCCTGAAATCGACGAGGAATCCGTTGAGACACTGGGCGCCGCTCGTCCCGGCACTATAAATACGGACGTGGTTGTGGAAGAAATTGAAAAAAGATTGGATGAAGAGGCGGTCGATGATCTGGATGAGATTGTCGACGAAGACACCTTGGAGGCAAGTGTAGCCGCTGATGATATCGAAGAGTCCGTTTCATCGGAGACGGCGGACGCTTCTGAGCAAGACGAGAACAAAAGAACGGAAGATGTAGTATAGATTCTTACATGGGTGTCGTCACCTGGCAAGTAGAAGGGCAGGTTGATGGTGCCTGAGTATCAATCGGCACAGCCAGAGGGTATGATCATGGCCGACTATCGGATGCCGGATATCAATTGTGTGATAATTGCCGGGAACCTCATCAAGGACCCGACGTTTCGCAAGACTCACAGCGACGTTCCCGTTACGAACTTTACGATTGCCTCAAACCGGAAGTTTAAGGACAGCAGCGGTCTTATCAAGGAAGATGTCTGCTTCATTGGTGTCGTTGCCTGGTATAAGCTGGCGGAAAGCTGCTATGAGAATCTGCGCAAAGGAAGCGCGATTCTTGTTGAAGGTGAATTGCAGAGTCGTTCGTGGAAGAACGAGGAGGGATTTACAAGAAGCACGATTGAAATCAAGGCGCGCCGTATTCAGTTTCTAAACAGGCGGGATGATGGCCATACTGATTTCAGTGATCAATATGAGGGAGAACATACCTTCACGGATGATTCCGATCCTTCGATGATCGAGGATCACGGATTCGGTTATCGCGACATTAAAATCTAACAAACCAACAGATAGACAGCAATGCAGATTATTCTGAGAAAAGATTATGAAACCTTAGGGAAAATCGGTGATGTAATTGCCGTGAAACCCGGGTATGCGCGCAACTTTCTGATTCCTGGCGGGATCGCCTATTCAGCGACGAAGGCTAATCTTGCGCGACTTGAACATGACAAGAAAACGCTTGAGCTGCAGGATTTGAAAGAGCGCCGTCGTGCCGGCGACCTGCATGCGAAGCTGCATGATCTTCGTTTACTGATGCCGGTGCAGACAGGGGAGGAAGATCGCATGTTTGGAGCGGTTACTTCAGCGGATATTGCGGAGGCGATCAAGGAACGCGGTGTGGAGATTGATCGCCGCAAGATTCAACTTGCCGAGCCGATCAAGAATCTCGGTGAATTTGACGTGCCCGTCAAACTTCACCGTGAAGTTGTCGCCATCTTGAAAGTGGACGTTGTCAAAGAAAGCTGACGATTGAGTATCACATAAAAAACCCGGCTCGAAAGAGTCGGGTTTTTTGTTTAACAGGATCGGCTAAGCCGAATCCAGTACTTTGGTGTGCTTCCGAAGAAAGCGAATAATGAAGAAGGCCGGAATCGTGACAGCGAAAAACACCAGCCAATAATGGTCAAACTGGAGATTGTCGAGAATCGCGGAGTCTTTGGCAATCTTGAGTATGAAGAACACAGTCACGATTGCCGTAAAGCCATAGACCTCTCCGCGGATAGCGGCTTTTAGTGAGAAGAACTCGCCCTTCCGCCATCGAGCGAAGCGCGGGATTACGCACGGCACGGTCTTCGTCCATTCCTTGAAGCTTGCGCCGAATTTCGAGAGCAGAAAATCCTCTTCGGTGATGATGATTCGCTCATAGACGAGTACGTAGAGCATCGCGCCGATGATTGCGAACCAATAGCTGCCGGTAAAAAGAAACAGCCCCAGTGCCATCAAAAAATTCCCCAAATAGAGCGGGTGCCTGCAAATACTGTACATTCCCGCCGTGTTCAGGTTGTCCGCGATCTGTTCCGCTGTATTCCTGCCCGACGTGCCGGGCTGCGCGTAGCCGATGCTGAGCATTCGAACAACCAGCCCCAGCATGGAAATGAGAAAACACACAACCTCGTAAATAGACTCGACGCGTTGTGAGTTCCAAAGGTAGTGATCACGCGAATAAATTGCCGCAGCGGCAAGCGGAATCAGAATGAAGAAAACGTAGCTGCGATGGCGGAAGAGTCTATGTCCGGCCAGTTCAAGCTCGTCAATGAACAATACATTACTCCAAATTGTGTCTTCGGTATCAGGATGCTGTGAGCAGCTTCTCGGAGATAATCCGTTTTAACTGATCTGCGGAAACACGGGATTGATCGAGAGTGTCGCGATCGCGCAAAGTAACCGTGTTGTCTTCCTTAGTCTGATAGTCGACAGTGATGCCCCAAGGTGTACCGATTTCATCCATCCGGCGATAGCGCTTACCGATGGAACCGGTGTGGTCGGTGAACACAGTGCCGACCTGCCGCAGATCACTTGCGATATTGTCGGCGATCTCACGCAAACCGTCTTTCTTGACGAGGGAGAACACACCGACTTTGATCGGAGCGATCATTGGCGACAGGCTTAAGAAGGTGCGCGGTTCGCCCTCCTGAACGTCTTCATTGTAGGCATCGACAAGACAGGTCAGCAGCGTGCGGTTCAGTCCGGCGGAGGTTTCGATGATATAAGGAATGAACTTCTCCTTGGTGTCGGGATCGAAATACTGCAGGTCTTTGCCGGAGTATTCCATATGCCGTGACAGGTCAAAGTTCGTTCTATTATGAATACCTTCCAACTCCTGCCAGCCGAAGGGAAATTCGTATTCGATGTCATAGGCGTCAGCCGCGTAATGCGCGAGTTCTTCCTTTGTATGTTGATGCAAGCGCAGTTTCTCCGAACGAATACCCAGCTTATGGTAATAGCTCAGCCTTTTGTCCCGCCACTCGATCAGAATATCTGATGCATCCGTAGGGTTCACGAAATACTGCATCTCCATCTGCTCGAACTCACGAGTGCGGAAGATGAAATTGCCGGGTGTGATTTCGTTCCGGAAGGCCTTCCCGATTTGCGCGATGCCAAAGGGCAATTTGACGCGTGCGGTATTCATGACGTTCTGATAATTGACATAGATCCCCTGCGCGGTTTCGGGCCGGAGAAACACGGTCGCCGACTTGTCCTCGACCGGACCGAGAAAAGTTTTCAGCATCAGATTGAACTGGCGCGGTTCCGTCAATGATCCGGAATTACCACAGGTTGTACAACTGGCTTTCGACCAGTTAATCTTCTTCAATTCTTCCAGGTCGCCTTCTTTCCCCGCCGTGATGTCGCCTCCGGCCAACTCGTCCATCAGGTTCTTCTTGCGCCAGACGGCGATCAGATCCTGCGCTTTAAAACGGGCTTTGCACTGTTTACAGTCCACCAATGGATCGACAAAACCTTCAACATGGCCTGAAGCTTCCCAGACTCTGGGATGCATCAGAATCGCGGCATCCAATCCGACGATATTGTCATGGAGCTGGACCATTTCGCGCATCCAGTAGTTCGCGATATTATTCTTCAGCGCGATGCCATAAGGACCATAATCCCAAATGGAACCGAGTCCGCCGTAAATTTCCGAAGATTGAAATACAAAGCCGCGCCGCTTGCACAGACTGACGACTTTATCCATAAGATTCTGTTTTGCCATGGAAAAAACTGATGTATTAGGATTATGTGTTTCGGCTCCACCGGAGGGCTTCAAGGGATCGAAGCTTTCCTTTGACCGGCAGATGTGATTCGAAATATCTTTGCAGGAATCGCGTTAATTCCTGTTCGGTTGCTTCATTTACTTTCAAACGCCCGGCGAACTGATAACTTGCTTCGCTGAGCCGGGACAGGAGTGCGAAGGATTCTAACGAGAGAGTTCCGTCAACTGTTTCGGAAAAACTTACTCCGGGAGCAAGAAAAATACCATCATGACAGCGATAGCGAATCGGTCCGTTGAAGGGTGGAACGAGGGGCTTGCCGCTGGCCGCGCATTTCTTCGTTTGCAGTCCGAAACCCAAAGTTCGAAAGAGAATCAGCTCATATTTCCAGAGCAGCGGCATAAGAACTCCCTGAGACGAGTCCATTGCCCGCAGTGCATCGCGAGTCGCGGCAAATAAGCTTTCGTGCGGATCATCTTCATGCAGTGAATAGAGCAGCAGTTCAAGAATCGCGCTTCCCAGAGTGATGCCGGACAGCGAATCGCGGATTCCCAGGTGCGGATCCTGAAGCGCAAGCTCCTTCAATAACTGCAGATCTCGGGTGGCTTTGTAATAATATACGAACTCCGCTTCGGTGAATAATTCCAGCGCGAGCGGAGAACCGTTCTTGATACGTCTGCGCGCCCCTTTGGAGATCATTCCGATTTTGCCATGGCTGCGGGTAAAAACCGTAATAATCGTTGAAGTATCGCCATGCCGTATGGTGCGCAGAATGATTCCTTCATCACGGACTAAGGTTGACATGCGGTCGCCTGACGATAAGACTATGTAATATGCGTCCGGTGTTCAGTGATCGTATCGGCAAGATAAACCCACTCGGATAAAGACAGCGTTTCCGGGCGGCGCGTGAAATCCAAGTTTGCCGACTGCCAGAAAGGATGAATACCTGAAAGTGAAGAAAGAGTTCGCTTCAGCATTTTCCGGCGTTGGTGGAAACAATAGCGGACTACACGCTCAAGCAGCTTCAAATCGCGCGGGTAAGCTTCCGGAAGCTTCAGAAACTCGAGTCGAATAACACCACCATCGACTTTAGGCTGCGGTCGGAATGCACCGGCAGGCACGGTCAAGACCGGATAAGCATTCGCTTCCAGTTGGACAAAGACAGACAGTTTCCCATACGTTTTCGATCCCGGTCCGGCTGTAATGCGATCAGCAACTTCTTTCTGGGTCATAAGGACTGCCAGTTCAATCCATGTCAAGCTTGCATCATGTCTGGCCAGACGCGTATGCTCAAGCAGCCGGTAAATGATCTCCGCGGAAAGGTGATAGGGTAGATTGCCGACGATTTTAACGGGTCCTGGAGGCAGCAGAGACGCCAAATTCGAATCGATAAAATCAGCATGATGCAGTTCTAAACGCGGTTCGTCCGCGTATTTGTTTTGCAGAACGGAAAGGAGTCTTTGGTCGATCTCAATCACGATAATTTTCGAAGCCGCCGATTTGAGCAATTCCCCTGTTAAAAATCCTCGTCCCGGTCCAATCTCAACAATCGTATCTTCCTTGCGGATGCCCAGCG
>JAHIZR010000188.1 GCA_018814465.1 bacterium
CCACCCCGCTTGATACCCCTCCCCATCCATCCGCACCACAAGCACGACTCACGCTAACAACCACCCGATAACAATAACAAACCCCACCAATAATGATGGGGTTTGTCAGTAGCCTGAAGTAAAGGGACGCACCATCGTGCGTCCCTTTACTCATTTCTCCCGCTTGCGGGGAGACAAGGGAGGTATCGCTTCGCCGAGCCGGGCGTCCCCGCCCGGCTCGGCGAGGTTTATGCCGATTCCCCTCTGATATTTTTGGGATACACTCTAGGCAACACCCTCCCGGGTGTTGCATCATGCGGTTGCCGAGCGCATCCCGGCCGAAACCTTTTCTTTAGAGCTCAGGGAAGCAACAAAAAACCCGCCATTTCAGCGGGTTTTTTTTAATCAACTATGCAGGACTTACCAGCGGCTGCGGCGCGGACGATCAGAGCGTCCGGAGCGTTCGGTGCGTTCGCGGGCTTCGTTCACACGCAGCGGGCGACCACCCATATCCTTGCCGTCAAGATTTTCAATGGCCTTAACAGCGCCGTCATCATCCATCTGCACGAAACCAAAACCGCGGGGACGGCCGGTTTCCCGGTCAGTCAGCAGTTCAACAGTATCGACTTCTCCGTATTCACCGAAAAGGGTGCGGATTTCGTCTTCTGTCGCGGTGAAAGGCAGATTACCTACATAAAGCTTCTTCGACATCGTCGAGTCTCCAAATACGTCCTTTACTTAGAATGTGTCGCTTAGTGCTGTGGACAGCAACCACCGACTGAAAATGAAATGAGAGAATTCCGTCTCTCGCTCGACCACCGGCGACTCTCTGCACACTACTATCGACGCGGACGTACTCGGCGATTTGGCACGACAAAGGCTAACCTGATTGGAATCGACGCATGCATAAGAAAAGGCCGGTGAACCGACCTCATCCGACTGCAACGATACAATATACGCATTTCCGCAAGGTTTTGCAAATATTTACTTAAAATAATCACCTTTAGAATATCTCATCGATATAGATAATAAACAATAACATAGGCAATAATTCGCTTACCGCAATACCGGCTCCAAGTAATATTTATGTACGCAATTCAATGATTGACTCTCATTCCAAAAGATAATAACTTAAACCTTTCTCTTCATAAACAGCCCTCATGTGACTATTTACGCATTTCGCTGAAGTCCGGCTGTTTCCTGCTTGAATGCCTCCCATGATCGCGCCGAATCATTTGTCTTTCCATGCTTTTTAACTCTCTCGAATTTCCAATCTTCCTTGCCATTGTTTTTGGTCTGTACTGGTTACTCCCGTCCGACCGGATCCGCATGCGAAACCTGCTCTTGCTGGTTGCGAGCTATGTTTTCTATGGCTGGTGGGACTGGAGATTCCTGAGTCTGATCTTTCTGAGTTCGCTGGTAGACTACGTCGTCGGACTGCATATTCCCGGAAGCACGAAGCGGAAACGTCGCTGGCTGTTGGGCTGCAGTCTCTTTATGAATCTGGGAGCCTTGGGGTTTTTCAAGTACTTCAACTTCTTTGTAGATTCCTTTGCTTCCTTCCTGGAATCAATGGGCTTTCAGGCGAATTTGCCCACCCTGCAAATCATTCTCCCCGTCGGCATCAGTTTCTATACTTTCCAGACTCTCAGCTACACGATTGATATTTACCGGAAACAGATCGAACCGACGAAAGACATCCTCGCCTTTTTCGCTTTCGTCAGCTTCTTTCCGCAATTGGTGGCCGGGCCGATTGAACGCGCCAAATCGCTCCTGCCGCAGTTTCAAATTGAGCATAAGTTCGACCCTGATTCCGCCGCTGACGGAGCTCGCCAAATGCTCTGGGGAATGTTTAAAAAAGTCGTCATTGCCGACAATCTCGCCCATATGGTGGAAGCCCTCTTCAACGATTATTCGACCTTGAGCGGCCTTGGAACCTTCATCGGAGTCTATCTCTTCGCCTTCCAGATCTACTGCGACTTTTCTGGATACTCCGACATTGCGATCGGCACCGCCAAGCTTTTCGGCTTTCGCCTGATGCGCAATTTCGCCTATCCTTACTTCTCTAGAGACATCGGAGAGTTCTGGCGACGCTGGCATATCTCGCTGTCGACTTGGTTCCGGGATTATATCTTTATTCCGCTGGGGGGCAGTCGTGTTCCGAAGCTTCACCGCATCTGGAATATCATCGTCACCTTCACGGTCAGCGGCTTCTGGCACGGCGCGAACTGGACCTTTGTGTTCTGGGGACTGCTGAACGGACTCTATTACATTCCGCTCATGCTGATGAACAAACAAAAACAGCATACGGATATCGTTGCCGCCGGGCGGCTGCTCCCGACGCTCCGCGATGCCGCCGCGATGCTCCTGACATTTTTTATGGTGCTTATCGCTTGGGTCTTTTTCCGCGCCAAGAATCTGTCTCATGCCTTCGCCTACCTTGGTCATATGTTTTCTCATACTTGGTTGAGCGGTCTCGAATGCGAGACCGGAATCGCCTGGACTTTTCTGTTAATTTCGATTGAATGGTTCGGCCGCGAGAAACAATACGGTTTTGATGTATCAAGATTCTCGACTCCGGTCCGCTGGTGTTTTTATCTGGGACTTTCCCTCTTAGTTCTCTTCTTCGGCAATTTTAACCAGTCTGAATTTATCTATTTCCAATTCTAAATCTTTATGCCAAGATTCCTTTTCAGACTGTTTATCTTTCTTGTCCTGCTGACCGTAATCTCGGCGGGCATCAGCATGTACTATAATGAATTTGTCATGAAGTACAGCATCCTTTTGCGCAAAGAAAGACAGTTTGAAGCATTCTGCGACAGCACAAAATACCTCTTCCTCGGCGACTCTCATATTATGCATGGCTTTAATCCGGACTCTATCGGCGGCTCTTTCAACCTCGCAATGAGTTCCGAGAACACTATGCAAACTTACTTCCGGCTGCGGTATCTGCTCAACGAGTCGCCCTGCGGTAAAAACATCCGTTGTGTTTTCCTGCCCTTTGAGCAGCATACATTTTCATCTCAACGCCTGAATGTCTATCCCGAGACCGCCTGGTCAATTACTTGGTACTACCGTCAATTTGTCGATTCATTTGAAGAGGATGAATACGCGGATAACTGGTTCAGCCTTGCAAAGCTGCATCTCCAGTTTTATCTCTGGTCCTACCGGAATCAGGGAATGGTCATTGCACAGTCTCCCGCAAACTGGTTCGGCAAACCGGACTCTCTGAGACCGATCCTCAAAGGCTATCTTCCTCGCTGCGAAAACTTTTCAATTCTGCCTGATTCGCTTCAGATCAGTTACTCAAAGGAACGTTCAGTATACCATTTCGATCCAAGCAAGTACAACCTGCATGAACCCGTTCTGATTGAATTCTTCGAAAAGATCCTGAAGCTCTGTGAATCAAAAAATATCCCGGTTATCCTGCTTTCATTGCCGGTCACACGGGAATACTATGAGTGTGGGAAAAACGAATTCGGAATCGGCACGGAACACCATGAACTGGATTCCGTGCTGGCTCGCTACTCTAAAATCTACCGTCTTGACTACACAGACATGTTCTTCGACCGCAATGAATACTTCGCCGACCCCGACCATGTAAACGAAGCCGGCGCGAATCTCCTCTCAAAAAAAATCGCGGAAGATATCGCGGTGTTGGGCTTGTAGTAAAGCTCCCCCCGGCATTCCGGCAGAGGCTTCCTGCGCCGGGTTCGTTGCGTTTATAACGTGAGAATCTGTGAATTGACTTTGTGCAAAAAAGCACTTACCTTTAGGCCGCGACAACGTCGCGGTTTATTGTTTTACCATCTGTCTAAGCAGCATGTCTCAACCTATTAAAATCGATTCCGAGGGGAATATCACTCTCAATCTCAACCTGTTTGTCATCCTCAAGGTGCTCATCATCCTGGCGCTGGCAATCGGGGCGCGCTTCCTGCCGATTCCCGGCCTGACGGAAGCCTCTAAAATCTGCCTGATGATCTTTGTGGCGGCGGCGGGACTGTGGATAACTGAAGCGATTCCCCCCTTTGCCACGGCAATCATGGTCATCGTTACCAGCACCTACTGGCTGGGTCAGCCGGGCGGACCGCTGGGCTTTGACCCGGGTGGCTACCAGATCTTTCTCAATCCCGTGGCCAGTCCGGTGCTGGTCTTGTTCTTCGGCGGCTTCATTCTGGCAATTGCCGCCACCAAACACGGCTTTGACGTCCGTTTGGCGGCAGCCTTCATCAAACCCTTCGGCACCCACCCCAGCAGAGTCCTGCTC
>JAHIZR010000017.1 GCA_018814465.1 bacterium
GTTAAGTAGGAGGTTAATATTATGAAACGGCTCTCAACACAAGCCATACTGTTTATCGCCCAACGAAAAACGATTAAATATTGAAAGTCCGCGCCTCGAACATCAACAACCGGGTACTATTATGAATCACAGCTATCGACTGCCTATTTGCTTTGCCTCGATGTTGATTCTCGTTTTGAGTTTAACCACTCTATTCGCCCAGAACGATCCAAGATTGTGGGAGACGGATGGGCTCGCCGTGAAACAGGGAACTCATCTCGTATGGAAACAGGAAGCCGCCCGCAACAGTCAAGGGGAAATCTGTGTTGTCTGGTCGGAAACCAGAGATGGCAATCGGGACATTTACGCGCAATTGATATACCCGGATGGCAGCGCTGCCTGGCAGGATGAGGGAATTCCACTCGTTACCCAGACGGATCGTCAGGAGACCCCTGTGATTACGGCAGTGGAGGACGGGTGGATCGTGGCGTGGATCGAATGGACCGACCTGGAATTCCCCGGCTTTGGTCCCACTTATAGCGCTGCTGTTTATGCACAAAAACTTGATTTCGACGGCAATATCTTATGGCCGGATGACGGCGCACTCGTTGCAAATATCGGAATCAGCGATCCTGTTGAGCTGCATATTGTTCCAGACTTGGACCGCGGCGCTCTGATCGCCTGGACTCATTGGTCACAGATTCAGGCTCAAAGAATCCGCCGATGGGGAGCTATCGGCTGGAATGAAGCGGCGTCAATAAGCAGCTTGGTCAGCTACAATACAGAATTGTGTGCGGTACCGGATGGACAGGGAAATATGATTGTGGCATGGAATACTATTGATGAACCGTATGATCCGAATATCTACGCCGCGAAAATCATGGCGGATGGGACTCTGCCTTGGGGAGAAGGCGAGAATGTTATTCCGATCTGCGCTGCGGAAGGAACCCAGCAAGACATCAGCATCTGCCCGGATCATACTACGGGCGGTCTCTATTGCGCATGGATGCATGAAGAGGAAATAAATGAAAACGACCTTTACATCCAGAGAATCGATAGTAATGGAACCGCGCTTTGGGAGACCGACGGTATTTTACTGTGTGATGCGCCCCGCAGCCAGAGTCATGTGCAGCTTGCGGCAAACATGAACAGTGAAATTCAGGAAGGCGTGCTATGTGTGTGGGCCGACTATCGTGCCTCCGGCCCAAATCATGAGATATATGCTCAGAAAGTAAGTGCGGAAGGAGATCTGTTGTGGGGCGAAGACGGCGCTTATGTCTGCGGTAATTTCTTCCCCGGCTATAGTGCTCGGGAAAATGATGTCCTTATTTATTCCGATCTTGCCGGAGGTTCGATCATTTGCTGGAATGATAACCGCAATGTAGAGGACTATCGTTTTTTATACGATCTGTATGCGGCAAGACTGAACGAGAACGGCGCAAATCTCTGGTCCGCATGCGGCGAACTGATCGCCGATGAGCGCAGCCGTCAGAGCGCCGATGTCATGTTTCTGAATGAAGATGCGGCAGTCATCGATGTTGTCTTCATTAATGAGCAAACCGGTTCCAAGAACATTGAACATCAGCGTCTTGCTCTCGCCGACGGTTCAATATTGTTCGAAACCGGGGACGTGCTGCGAACCGGGCTTGACGGCTATGTGAATAGTCTGCGATCCATCAGCATGTCAGGTGATCGTGTCGGTTTGGTCTGGAGTGACTATCTCGCGGGGAGGTATGGTTCCACTGTTTACTACCAAATAGTGAATGCAGGCGGAGACTTTGAACTCCCTCAGCATGGTGTTTTGCTGGCTCCGGACACCGCTGAAGTCGAATATTCACTTTGGGGTTATTCGAATCCGGCAAGCGACGGCAACGGAGGTTTCTTCATGGCCTTCATTAACAGGAGTATAGATGATTGTCAGCTTCGGCTTATTAAAGTGAATTCGAACGGTGATATTGCTTGCGATCCCATGGGCGTTCTGGTGTTCGAATCTCTTTATGACCAGGGAAACCCAATGATCTGCCCGGATGGCAGCGGGGGCTGCTATGTTGCATGGTCGGAATATGATTCCACTTGGACGAGAAACCTCCACACGATGCACTGTGATGAAGACTGCATACCGACTTGGGCCGAGCCGGCAATACCGATCGGAATCGACTCAGCCGATCATTGGATGATCGAGCTTGTCCCCAGTTCGGATTGCTGTATCCTATTATGTCAAAAAGAGGTCTCGAATAATCAATCCAATTATGTAGCGCGCATTTGCCCGGACGGCAGCTTGGATTGGAGCCGCCTGCTTTGTGATGCTCCTTTGGAGCAAAGCGATCTATGCATGATCGAAGACGAAAACAACGGTGTCTATATCTCATGGACGGATGACCGCAGTATAAGCAGCGATGCCATTTTCATCCAGCATATTGACAGCGAAGGGAATGATCTCTGGCTGCACAATGGACGGCGGATTGTGCAAGAACAAGCCTATGGATCCCAAATGGTCTACTCCGCGGAGAATGGCCTGTATTTGGTTTGGGAAGATCGACGGAATTCCAATCGCAGTGACTTGTACGCGCAACGAATAGATGACGAGGGAGACCCGATTTGGGATTCATCGGGATTGGCGATTTGCGCTGAGTCCGACTATCAAAGTAATCCCAAATTATTGCTGAACAACCTCGGAGGCATTACCTGTGTTTGGGAAGATCGCCGAGGCTTTTACAGCGACATTTACGGAACAGATCTTCTTCCCGACGGAACTGCCAGCCAACCATGGTGGATTGAGGGTTCAGGTGGAAAAATCAACACCGCATATCAGAGTCAGCTGGAACCTGTATTATCGGCCATGGGGAATTATCGCGTGTGTGTATCCTGGATCGATAAGCGGGCCAGCGGTTGGACTACTTATGCCCGGGAAGATGATGATGAATCCTATTTTGACCTCTATTCGCAGTTGATTGAAACCGGCACAACCTCCGGCGCGGTTGATTTTGATAACTTGAAACCTAATAAATTCGCGCTTGATCAGAACTATCCCAATCCCTTCAACCCTTCGACGACGATTTCATTCACCGTCCCGAATACGGGGCAGGCGTCATTGGTTGTGTATGACTTGCTGGGACGGTCTGTCGAAACGCTGATGGACAAGCAACTCTCTGCCGGCAGCTATCATGTTCCGTGGAACGCGGAGGCTTTGCCGTCGGGAGTCTATTTCTATCGGCTGACCGCAGGTGAGTTCTCGGATGTGAAGAAAACGGTGCTGCTGAAGTAATTGTACCCCCTCGTGTTCCCCCCATGAAATGAGGGAGAATAAAGACAGCCGCATGAATAGTCATGCGGCTGTCTTTTGTTTTATGAAATATGCGATCAGTTCTTGAATTTATCGGGGAGGTTCAAGGACTCCACATGCAGCGATTGCGTGGGGAAAGCGAATTCAACTCCAAGCTGCTCGAATTCGGTCTTGATCTTCAGCAGCAACTCTTCGCGGACCTCCAAGTACTCCTTCCAGACAACTGTTTTCGTAAAGCAATAGACAGAGATATCGAGACTGTAGGCATTGAACTCGTTGAAATTGACCAGCACCAAATCATGATGGAACCGGTCGTCACTTTCGATAAGCTCCCGAATTTTCGCAACCGCCGCTTTTAGTTTATCGGCGGGAGTATCATAGGTAACGCCGATTACCATCTTGATACGCCGTTTCTGCCGGCGCGTCCAGTTCTCAATAGATGTCGTCGTCAGCATCGCATTCGGCATCGTGATCTGGCTGTTTTCGAAGGTACGGAACCGCGTCACACGCAAGTTCAGCTCTTCAACGGTGCCCTCCATATCTCCTATCTTCACCCAATCCCCGACGTGAAAGGGCCGATCGATAAAAACAACCAGACTGCCAAATAAATTCGCCAGCGTGTCGCGCGCCGCAAAAGCCATCGCCATGCCGCCGATACCAACACCCGCCAACAATGATGTGATCGAATAGCCCAGATTCTGCACAACTAAAAGAGCACCGATAATCACCAAAAACATATTAATGCTCTTACGTCCCACGGGAATAAACCCGGCCATCGGCGAGGTTGCCTCACGGGCGCGGCCCTCAAAATATCTGCCGAATCCATTCGATATCCGAATGCCCAGCCAAACAAATAGCACGATGCTGGCTGCCTGCAGGAGCTTGTCGACAAACTTCTGAATATCGATCGGCTCAGTCGGCAAAGGTAGAACATACATCGCGCCCCAAATCCCCAACAGCAGGCAGAACGAGGCAACCGGCTTTTTGACCGCCTCGATAATAATGTCATCATACATATTATCGGTTTTTTCACTCAACCGAACCATGCGACGGATAACCGCCATCACAATCACCCGCAAGACATAGCCGCCGAGAATACATGCGAAAGCCAAGCCGTAGTCCGACATCTTGATACCGAGAAAAAATCCGTCGAAGAAATTGTTAATGTCCTGCACTATTCTGTCCTGAATTCAGTTTGGAATTATTCTTTAAGCTTGCCAAAGGCGGCAGCGAATCCAGAATCCGCCGGCACCGTGCGTTCCATGTGTAATCCGCCGCGACCTTCTTAAAGGCCGCCTCCGGCATCGCGGGATCATCAAGCTTAACATGCGCCTGCCGCAGAGCTGAAATCATGGCCTCTAACTTGTCCGGTTCAAAGAGGATCGCGTCTATTTCGTCCTCTAAGACTTCCAATACCGTCGGAAAAGCCGGTCCGACGACATGTCTTTTCGCTGCCATATACTCAAAAAGCTTCATCGGAGAACAGACTTTTATTGTGGATACCTGCCAGGTCCACATCATCAATAGAATATCCGCCGCCGCCAGCCAATGCGGAATTTCTTTATGCGGAATGCTCCCTTTGACAAGGACGTTGTGCGCTCCCAGCCGTGCCGCTTTGCCGCGCAGCGCGTCCGCCTCCTGCCGTGTACCGCCGATGATAATAAATCTCATACCGGTCAGCCGCAGGGCAGCCTCCACAATCAAATCCATCCCCCGATCCGCTTTCAGCGATCCCGTGTACAATACGATCGGATCCCCATCCTTTATATTGACAATCCGGCGGGCATCCTCCTTGGTCATGGAAGCCTTGAACATTTCCAATTCGACGGCATCATGAGCGGAAATGAGTTTCGCCGGAGAGACTCCCAGCTCAGACCAGACTTTAACCAAAGCCCGGGAGATCGCGACCAGTTTGACCATCCGCGGGTGATGCGAGGTGTGAACGATCCACTTACGCAATAAGGATCCCAGCAGTTTCGACGATTCATGAAGGTGCGCGTCGTGAGACTCGAAAACAAAGGGAATGCCTGTTTTTTTCAGAAACGGCACTGACCAGGGATTTCTCGTATAGAGCAGGTCAACCGGATGATCCCGCAGAGCTTTCAGTGTTCCCCAAACCGATCCCAAAACCTGCATCCGCCCCATGATGGTCCGGCGCTTCACGAAGACAAGCCGAAACTGCAAGGGATCTCCGAAAAGCTCGCGAGCTTTCGCAAGAGCGGATTCATCATCCGTGAACTCCCGGCCGCGCGGGACAAACAGCGTTACTTCGTGCCCCATGACTGCAAAAGCCCTGCACATCTGTACAATCTGGACGATATTGGCGATTACAGCTGGGAAAGGATTGGGATGGATATAACCGATTTTCATGAAGTTCGGAGAAAGGAATAGATGTATCAAACAGTAATTTAAGGATTTCAAGTTTGTTCCGCAATGCTTCGGATGATTAGAGCGTATCCCTAAAATATCAGAAAGGAATCGGCATAAACCTCGCCGAGCCGGGCGTCCCCGCCCGGCCGTAATACCATAACGCTCGTTTCGACCGGGCGGGGACGCCCGGCTCGGCGAACTCTTTCCACTACAGTGTTTTTGAGATACGCTGTAGTCTGGCCAACCGCATAAAACCTGCGGAATCACAAGCAGACTACTTGCATCTGATTAGAGAGGCATTTGTTTCGATCTTATATCTTTTTTGCCTGATTTCTGACGAGAGCGGAATCCGTATCTCTCGATTAGAGCCGAGATTGACGAATCATATGCACCTCGTTCGTTCTATTTGTTCGCTTGAGACATCGATATCCGCTTTTAATTTATTATAATATATGAGTATATCATATCAAATGCAGATTGCTTTGCTCTATGCCTTGCTGATGATCGGGAACGAGTAAATCGTCTCATACTTATCTTATTAGAGAATCGAAAACAGCCGCCACTCCCACATTAGTTCTTGATTATTTCCGCAAAAGTTGGTTTCTTTTTTGGTTAAGTAGTAGAAACGCTAATTTTTTCAATCTACAGGAGCAACCTAATGTACAGATCGTTTGCGACAAGTCTTTCTATCGCGCTGGTCTTCCTGCTAACCATAGGTGTCGCCTTTGGCGCTGTGGTCAGCCAGTCAGACTATGATATGCTGAAAACGAAACTCGCTGCCGGGGAAACCCTTTCCCGCGCAGACATCAACATGATAATTGATCTCCATGACGCCGGAATGTCCGTCGTTGATGACTGGGAACTCGGCCAGCTAAAGGAATTCGGCTATATCGGCGAACGTCCGGCACCCGCGCGTCGCCCGGGGAACACACTGGATGAGTATATCTATTCCGAGATAACCTATGATTTCCATGACATCACCGCTGAACCAGGCGTTGTTCAGCTTCCGAACCCAACCGATGACGGTGTACAAAGCCCTTTTGCTCTTGGTTTCAACTTCCCGCTGTATGACGCGACAATGTCCGAAATTTCGATCTGTTCAAACGGATTTATTTCGAATGCCGCAAATACTTCCGGCGATTATTCCAATAACCCCATTCCTGATCCACTGACTCCGAATCCGGTTATTGCTCCTTTCTGGGATGACCTGAATCCGGCAAATACAACAACACCCGGACAGATTTATTTCTGGGCAGATCCATCAAGTGACCGTGCGATTGTGCAATGGGTTAACTGCGTTGGCCTCGTTAGCGCAGGTGTTGGACCGCAGACATTCCAGTGTCAGCTCTTCGCAAATGGCAATATCGAATATCACTATCAGACAATCAACGGTGGTGACCTCTGTACTGTCGGCATCGAGAACTCAACCGGAACCGAAGGTCTTCAAGTATGTTTTGATGGCACTGGCTGGATTCCGACCTCGGGATCTGCGATTATCATCGGCGAATTTGACGGTGTTCCACAACCTGTTACTGGTTTGACCGGTGCGCAAGTTGCTTCGGACGTTGTCCTCAATTGGACCGACCCGACGCAAGACACCAACGGCAACCCGATCACTCCCACCAATATTCAAGTTTGGCTGGGAGTACCCGGTGTTGGAACGTTGCTGGGAACCGTCGGCGCTGGCGTGGGCACCTATACACACTTAAATGCCCCCGACGGCAATCTGACTTATTATGTCCGAGCATACCTGAATCCTTACTACAGCGCACCGGCTTCGGTGAATGTGGTTGTCGGAAATCCATCGTACGCTGAAGACTTTGAAGCTACCGATGGAATGTGGGTTGCAGATACCGGCTGGGAATGGGGCATCCCCACAGTCGAACCCAGCGGCGCGCACAGCGGCACTCATTGCTGGGGTACGGTCATGAACGCCGACTATCCGAACAGCGCTTGTCTCAACGTAATCCTCGATCCAAGTCTTTCGATAATCAGCCCCGGAGCCACCTTTGAGTTCTGGATGTGGTATCAGATCGAAACCAGTTGGGATGGCTGTAATTTTTCAGTGAGTACCGATGGCGGTGCAACGTGGACTTTAGTTGAACCGGAAGGTGGTTATCCCGGCGCAACCAATACGTCAAACACGTGCAATCCTTCCCAACCTGCATGGACCAACAGCACAGGGACTGGCGGCTGGGTGTATGTAGTTATCCCGATCGGTCAGTTTGTCGGTCAGGTTCCGCAGTTCAAGTTTACTCTTGGATCAGATTCCTCAATTCCCTACCCCGGCTTCTTCTTTGATGATGTAACGATTTGGGGCTTAGCTCCTCCTGTCGGCGCGCCCGTCTCTGGTACCGTTACCTTGGACGGCGGCGCGGGTAATATGACTTCCGTGACTGTGCGCGCAGATGGTCTCGGCAATCCTGTCACCAATCCCGCTGCAAACGGTACTTATACGCTCGAAAATGTGCTCGTCGGCAACCGCATTGTCTGGGCGGAATTGGCAGGGTATCATAATGGAACCGCTAATGTGAACGTTCCGGAAGGCGGCGTAACCGGCATTAATCTGACGCTCGTTCGCCTTGATCCCCCGGTCCCGACCGGATTGGAAGCAACAGTCAGCAATACCACCGGCATCGCATCCCTGACTTGGGATCCTTCCGCCGACCCGCTGGTTGACAGATATAATGTCTATCGGAAACTGCAGGAAGACGCAAATTACGTGAATATCGGCAGCTCCGGTGCTACTTCATATGATGATGATCTGAATACTCCCGGCCCCGGGATTTACCAGTATGCGATTACCGCTGTTGACTTGGATGTGACCACGCCGGTTGAATCCGAAATGACCGCTCCGGTGACGGTACTCTATGGCGAACTGCCTCCCAGCGGTTTATCCGCTAACGGCAATTTCGACGACAAGATCGTGCTCGACTGGTTCGAGCCGGGCACTCCTCCGGAATTTGAGCTGTTCTATGATAACGGCGTCAATGAAATCGGCGGCCTCGGCTTCTGGCAGGGCGCGCCGACTTTCGGCTGGATGGTAACTAAGTTCCAGACAGTGGGCGGCCCGATTACCGTTACCCGTATTAAAGCTTATATCACGGACAGCGCTTTGGAAGGCGACGTGTTCGAAATCGGTGTCTTCGCCGATAACGGCGGAGTGCCTACGTTCACACCGCTGGGTGTGACCCCGGTTACTCAGCAAGGCCCATTTAATGCATGGTTTGAATGGGATCTTGCCGCTCCTGTAACTCTCCCCGATGGCATCGCTTGGGTCGGCCATCGTCAGATTACCGCTATGCAGGGCGTTTCCGTCGGCGGCGACCAGACAACTGCCTTCCCGGCCAACACCTTCAAGTACAGCTTTGATGCCGCCGCCTGGACCGCGTTCGAACCCGATCTGATGGTTATCCCGATGCAACGCTGCTTCGCTATCGGTCAATTCGGAGCGCTCGTCGAACTCATGCCTTCGCCGATTGATGTCGAACGGATGCCATCCCAGACCGTCGAAAACAAGGATGCTAAGTCCATAACTACTGTTGAGATTCCCGATAACCGGATGACCAGCAGCGGTGATTATCAATATGACTTCAGGTCCATTCTTTCCCGTGCTGCGAAAGCCGTTGCTCCCCATGCGCCCTACTTCCGCCCGGTTGAAATGCGCCGTAATAACAACTCGCTGGATGATGTCGAATACTATATCGTCTATCGCGATGGCGCGGACGTCGGTCATCCCACGATTGAACACTTTGAAGACACCGGCCGCACCGAAAACGTACAGCACAGTTATCACGTCACTGCGTACTACGATAACGCCGTAGAATCCGGCCCAACCGGAACCGTCACGGCCGCCTGCAACATGGCTCCCGCCGCGCCCACCAGTATCAGCGTTGTCTCCGTACCGCCCAGCAGCGCGTACATCACATGGATTGACCCGATCGCCAATGCCGACGGCTCGCCTTGCGTGGATTTGGCGAACATCCAGGTGTTCCGCGATGGAAGCCTGGTGGCCACGGTCGCAGCGGGCACCGAAGAGTATACCGATACTCCGCCGCAGAGCGGCTACTATCTGTGGACATTGCGCGCAATCGACGAAGTACCGAATGTAAGCGAAGCCTCGAACGGAGCCGGCGGCATCGCCGGTAATCCCTCATACTTCTCGGATTTCGAAACAGACGACGGCGGCTGGGTTTCAGACAATCCGGACGGCTGGCAATGGGGTGCGCCTACAAATGGTCCGGGCGCTGCTCAAAGCGGCACGAATTGCTGGGGAACCGTGCTCGCCGCCGATTATCCGGCAGGCGCGTGTTACCAATTGACGCTCAATCCCGAAATGCCTATAACTCAGCCAGATGCGCGACTTGAATTCTGGACTTGGTACGATACCGAGCTGTCTTATGATGGATGCAACCTCAAGGTCAGCAGCGATGGGACAACATGGGAA
>JAHIZR010000189.1 GCA_018814465.1 bacterium
ATCGCCAATCGGCGGAATCCGGCGCCGCCGAGCGGCCGTCTCATTAGTTCTTTCCGTAATACTTCTGCCATTGGTGGATTGTGATCAGGCTGCGAAGCAACTGCGGTGGATAAGGGCGTCGCCGGTAATAAGCTTCGCGCAATCTGGCGATACCTTTCGGATCAAGGATCGTCATCGGGTTCAGTTCGTCCAAGCACTGCATCACCGTCGAACGATGGATATTCCTCTGCAATTCCAGCGGGTGAGCATACGTTCTGCGTCCTGAGCGCGGGTGGAAAAAGAGTTCTCCGGTCACCCTGAACACCTGCTTTTCAAGCTCCGACATGATCGCCCAATAGCGGCGAATGATGCGTCGCCGCCATTTGACATTTTTCTCGAGAGGATAACCGAAATTCCGTGTCGTCGGATAGCCGTACAATTCGGGAAAGCCAGTTTTCATTGCCGCATTGTAGGCGAATCCTTTTCGACGCATTTCAACTGGCATTCCATGTGCGAACTTAACAATTCGACTATGAACATGAGGAGCCAGAAAAAACGCACGATCTCGATGCATCTGTAATGCGTAGTTGATTCTGTTTGTGTCCCGGTCGCCGGCGAACCAGCGTGAATAACGTTCGTCTAAGGTTGCTCCGGGTAAAGCGCAAATGGCTGCCTTATAGCCAAAGGCATCCCAGTCATCCGCAACAAGAAGCTTCCGGACGTGCGTGATAGAACAATGCAGCCCCTTTGCCAAGACCAGTTTGAATAAATGTTCACCCATATCTCCATCGATGGCGAGATCCGTTGGTTTCGACAGGTCTTCAGATCCCCACATTGTATCCCCAAGGTATCCGCTCAATACATGTGTGCCCGGTTGAAGCACGTCGCGCAGAGGTCCTATCGGATAGTTCGGAAAGGCCAAGTACATGCCTTCAGAACATTGAAAACTATCCTTCAGGATTTCTTCGACGGGCCTTGTATCCATCGGGACCGGGATGCTTCGCAGGCCGAGTTGTTTGGCGAGGCCGGTACCGAGCTGAAAATCAAGAGAGTTCGGATGGCCGTAAGTGTAGGTAACAATCCGGTCCTTCGGCATCACTTCAAGCGCGCAACCTAAGGCGAAACGAGAGTCCATTCCACCGGAAATCGGAATCGTAACTGAATCTAAGTATTTCAACTCGCTGGCGACGGCTTCTCGAATTAATGCGAGAACGCCTTCACAAGTCTTGACCTTCAGTGCATTCGAATCCATTCCCGTAAAAACTTCCGGGTCCGGCCGCTCCAGAGGCAAGTGCACTCTTTGGGAGATCGTTGCCTGACCACATTCTACGGTGAGACTCTGTCCTGGACGTACGGAATACACTCCTTTGAGAGGGGTATAGCGATTCGGCATAAACCCGAATATCAGCATATACGGAATGGAACGTTCATCAATCTCCGGTCTGGGTTGCGCATGCTGATGCAGAAAGTGCAGGGAGTTGGAAAAGTACCAGCGCTCACCGTTTTGTAAATAAAACCATCGCTGCAAGAGAAATACATCTCCTGCCAGACTCACAATGTCGCTTTGCCTGTCGAATTTTAGAGCGATCCAACTGCCGCCGGGCTCGTCCCCCGCAAAGCTCCAGTCTGCAGCGGATGAGACCGCTACGGGATGTCCTGTCGGCAGTTCTGAGGAAGGCTGTACTCCCGCGATGCGGCCTGCGAAAAACCGGTAGCTTGATGGATCCATATGTTCCGCGAGATGAGGATAATATGGTCCATCAGCATTCGATTCTATGATGTCCAACGCCCATTGATGTCCATCTATGCGCCGGTCAGAGGAGGGCGGAGCAGGTTGATTGATGCGCGACAGGATGAAGCAAATCTTCATTGATTATTTTCTGCATTATTGAATCTGGAAGTGCCGTACGTTGTTCGTACCAATTCCTAAAGATAACTTAACCACCACTTCTCGCGATGACGGGCTTTATAGTCTCCATACCACTTACAGATCGGATAAAGTATGGCAATGACTCCGATCGAAATCAGGATTACAACTCCAAAATTGAATCCGTGACTCGCCAAGGTGAGCGTTTCCCAAGCTGCTTTGTTGAGTATAAACTCATGCAGGTTTCTTCCGGCATAGGCCAATCCCAGGAATGCAAATGAGTGAATCAGAAAGAGATGAAGAACATAGAAGAAGAACGGGACACGCCCGATCGTAGCGAGGAAGTCGGTAAACCGGTTTTTACACTGTTCGATGCTTGCAATAAAAAGCAGTGCTGGTCCCATTGTCATAAACAGGTAAAGCATTGAAGGCGGAGCTTTACGGGTGTTAAACATCTCCAGAAACGTGAGGAAGGTCGAATCGTATAGCGGGCCATTGTTCTTGATTCTAAAATAGAATTGAATTGATCTCAGTACGAAGAACGCAATAATCAGAGACAGCCCGAGTATGATCAGCCATCTCTTGCGAACCTCAGGTGAAATACCTTGCTTGAACAAATCTCCGGCAACATACCCTAAACTCATGACACCAATCCAGGGCAAGATTGGGTACATGAAGAAAAGCGAAAAATCCGGTGTGAGGCTTAAGCTTCGCGGCTGATGCAGGGTGTACCAGATCAGGTCAAGTAAGGATGTGCCCTGCGCGGTTATACCGTCAAGAACATGGTGGCCGATGGTCAAAGATAGTCCGATAATCAGAATGACGCGCTTCGGCAGATAAATCAATATTGACATGGCAAACAAGCACCAACCGATAGCCCAAATAACTTGCAGCCATATTGTTTCGTAATGTATATCGAAAGTCCACGCAAAAGTAATGACAAATATTTCGATAAAAATCAGCCACGCAGCTCGGATCAGTAAAAACCGCGAGAGTTGTCTTTTGTCAAACCGTCTTCCACGAAAAAAGATGCCTATGCCGGTCAAGAACATAAAGGTCGGAGCACCGAAGCGCCCGATCATCTTAAAGATATAGATGTAAGAAGGCACAGAGGCAAGATCAGTGGGATCGGTAAAAATCGTACCGTAACCAAAGTAAATGCGCGCGTGATCCAGAACCATAAAGATAATGGCTAAACCTCGCATTGCATCAATCGATTCAACTCTATACTTTGTCGTCATACAATTAAGGCTTTCTTCATTCAACCGAGCTCCGAATCCGGTTAACCTTTGCAAACAAGGCGTTCCTCAGAAGATCGCGGTGCGGCTTCGGACTCTGGATGTCTTTATTGGTCATTGACTAATATTGGATGGTTTAAACTCTTGAGCAAAGCCGAAGCCAGCATTTCTTGCTGTATTTCTGCCTGCGGCAATCTAAGCATTTCACGGCAATTTGGCAAATATCTATTGTCACAACGAATTAGCGAGTTGCAAACATCATTCCTGCCGGGCTACTCAATACTCGATCTGTACGAAGAAATACTTTCAATGATTTGTGAACCAATCCGAAGCGCGACGACCGATAGAACTCCGGAATGAACCGGTTCATCACGTTCGGCATCCCAAACTGGAAAAGCATCGACAGATTCGTTATCGCGGCGACAAACAACAGAGAGTGAAGACCGTACTGCTCAACCGAGAGGACACTCAGCAGCAGTCGAATAGTCAGGTATGCGAAAACCGCACCCTGAGCACGGCTCAATAAGGTAAAGGCGGCATTACGGATGACATGCCGGCGCGGTTTGGGTGGCTGAGTAGTGGGGTCGGTCATGGATTGATTAGTAGGCAATAGCCGGGCGTAAATGGACTTTAAGGTTGATCCCGAAAACCCGAAATATACTGATTTTTTCTGTAATCTAAAGTAATATTTGAGTTTGGCATGTGCAAGCGATCTTTTGGCCTCTTCAGGGCTTTCTCACTGCCCGCGAGAGCCTCCCAAGAGGTCAGGGAGTCCGACCGGACTGTTGCGCATCACGACCGAACCATCTGAGTTAGTTTATTGACAATAATGCTTTAGGAACCGTCCCCATCGTTTTGTTTGCCATTATCTTAGCAATTGGCTATCTTAGCCTGTTCAAATCCCATCCGCCACCGTTCGGGCGTCTTTGCCCGTCAATCAAACTCACGAGGCTTCCATGCACATATGCATGATCTTCTCAAAACGTGATAATCCGCCTGAAGTACCCGAGTCCCAGTCCGTCGAGGGACAAGGCTGGCGGCTTGATATCGTCAAATCATCGGACACAGGCCCATTCTATCCACAGATTAAGGAACAGTCTGACGAGCAAAGCTATCGGTTTTTTGCCGGCCGTATTCCCGGTCAAAAACCGACGGATGACCTGCCGTCCGGATTCTCGATAAATAACGGCGATATAACAGCATGGGAGTTTCCGCAAGGCGAACCAGAAGGCAGTTGGCTTGCTCTCAAATTCGACCGAAAACGGGATATCGTTTCGATTACCTGTGATCTCTGGTTATTGCAAAGATGGTATTATGCTGAGATCGACGGCAAGTGGTTTTTCACCAACTCGTTGAACTTCTTGCGCGACGTTACCGGAAATCGCTTGCGGGTCGAACGGCGGGCAATACCGTATATGCTGCTGTTTGGTTATATGCCGGGAAGTGTCACTCCAATTCAAAATGTCAGGAGTATCGTACCGGGCGAGGTCGTTAGTATTGACCGGGGCCGGCTGTTCAACACCATCAGGAAGCGTGTCCCTGTAAAACGAGTGTCCATATCGCCGGAAGGACCGTCTCCTTCGCAAAATGAATGTGACAACGCAGCGGAGAGTATTCTCAATTCGTTGCGTCAGGCTGTCCGTCTCGAACTGGAGAAGATCGACTCTATCGTTGTTCCCTTATCCGGGGGAATGGATTCCCGGTTTCTACTCGGTTGTGCGATGGAAGTTCTGCCCCATGACAGGATCACAACCTATACCTATGGCCATCCGCGAACCTTCGACTTCAAATTCGGTGTCGGCATGGCAAAGGAATTAGGGCTGCATTGTGTGCCGTTGCCGATGGATCGCCGGCCTCTGGAAGAGATAATCAAGGATGGGTTTAAGGACGCCGAGGGAATGACATTCGTCCTCCCCAACTCGCCGATGGGATCCATCAGAGAAGCGGCCTTGCCCGAAGGCTCGTTCGTGTTGAGCGGCTATATCGGAGACGCGGTTTACGGATCTCACGATATAGAAGACAATGATCCGAATCACAATACAGATGAATTCCTTATTGAAAAAGCAATGGCTTGGGCTGCCGGCGGTTACTATAACGAAGTGCTTCCCCTGCTGACGTCAACCGATTGGGACGAGATGGACTTCCGTGGAGATTTGCGTAAAACGCCCGGAGAGACGCTTCCGGAAAAATACGAACGCTGGCACTATGAAGTCCACTGCGTGAATCGAGTCAATTTTGCGCTTCAGAAATACAGAAACCGTGCCTTTTATCTTGCCCCTTTTATTCATCGTAATGTTTGGGAAATCGCCTACAACTTACCTCAGAGACTTAGGCATAGCGAATTGGCTTTCTTTCTCGCGATGGAGCAAGGATTCCCGAAACTATACCGCTATCCTTCGGCTCGCAATGCAGGCTTCTCCGTTGAAATGAAGCATCAATGGATTAAGAAAATACGGCGCGGCCTGCAGAGAGCGATGGTTAGATTTGATGATTCGATTTGGCGAACCACCGGGCGGTTTGCCTACTACAGCCCGAACCAAAACTACGGACACCGACGTGAACTCAACCAACCGATGTATCATACCGGAGTGCACAAATGTATAGAGGATCTCCTGTCTATATCCATCCTGAATCCTCTGGAGTTGAAACGGTTTCGCCAGAGGTACGATCGTCGGCAAGGAGTATCTACTCATACAATTCGCGCTCTGTTCACGATTCGTGAATGGGAAAGGCAATTTGGGGATTTGCGTTAAAAATTTGTTAATGTTCGACTTGATGATTTGTCCCGCTCGTCAAACCTTTATATTGAGGTGTTTTGGATGTTAAGAGAGATGCTGTAGTTTTCTGTTAAACCTTCCGAGATAATAATGGTCTAAGGATTAACCACCTTTCTTAGATACCCTCCACACGAGACTCATCCATGATCAGGATTTGCAAGCTTCTGATACATATCGCCATAGCTGCTACTTCAGTCGCTGCCTTCGGAGCCCTGATCCCGCCGGCACATCCACTATTTGAGTCGGACCAAGTCCACGAAATCCGCCTCACCTTTCATCAGGCTGACTGGTGGAGCCTCCTGCGTGCGAACTTCGAGGGTCAGGATGATCCGCAGTATTTGGCGGCTGAGTTTGACTGGCAGACCATCCACTTCGACAGTATCGGCGTTCGCTTCAAAGGCAATAGCTCGTATACCGGCTATCCCGGTGTAAAAAAGTCCTTTAAGCTGGATATTGACGAATATGTAACGGATCAAACGATTTATGGTCTGGATAAGCTAAATTTAAATAATGGATTCAACGATCCGACCTTTGTCAGGGAAGTATGCGCATACGAGATATGTGAGGCTGTTGGTTTACCTACCGTTCGTACTAACTATGCCGCCTTATATATCAATGATGAATACTGGGGGCTCTATACTCTCGTTGAGCAGTTCGATCAAGAGTTCATCGAGAGCCGTTTTGGAGCAGGGGAGGAGGGAAACCTTTGGAAAGGCGATCCGCATGGGAATTTCGTGTTTCACGGCCCCAATGAATCCGCTTATTATGACTCTTACGAATTAGAGAATAACGAAGAGGAAAACGACTGGTCCGCACTTGTCGATATCGTCGCTACGGTTAATAATGTGCCGCTTCCCAATCTTGTTGACAGTCTGCATAATCGCATGGATGTCAATTCCGCTATGGCCATGCTGGCAGTTGATATTTTCACCGTTAACTTGGACAGCTATATCGGCCGCTGTGCTAATTATTATTTCTATCATCGGGATCTGGATAGCCGTTTCGTTTTCGCCAAGTGGGATATGAATGAAGCGTGGGGTGTCTTCAATATGCAGATGAATCTGAACCAACTGCAGCAACTTGACCTGCATTGGGTCGATCCCTCGCCGATGGATACTCGTCCGCTCGCCGAAAGGCTTTGGCAGATTCAGGACTATGATCAGATTTTTGTCGGTCATATCCGCAAGCTGATGGCAACCGTCGCGGATCCCGATGTACTCATTGATCGTATGGAAGATTTACGAGATATTATTCGTCCTTGGGTCTATTCTGATCCGAATAAGATGTTCACGAATGCCGATTTCGATAACTCCATGACGCAGAATATTACTCAGGGTCCTCGATCTATTCCGGCATTAGGAACCTTCATTGAGAACCGTCATACTTGGCTGGAAACTCAGCTTGAGCCCTGGACTCCTATCGAGGGATTGGTCCTGAACGAGTTGATGGCTGCTAATGATTCTACGATTGCCGATAATAATGGCGATTTCGATGACTGGATCGAAGTCGCGAACATCAGCAACTCTCCGATCAATCTATCCGGTTTGCGCCTGCACGATCATTTCGACGGTACCTTGCCCTACATCTTCCCCGACACGACGATTCAGCCGGGTGGTTATTTTGTTATCTGGGCGGACGAAGAGCCTGAACAGGGACTCTTTCACGCACCCTTTAAACTTGATGCCGATGGCGAAGATGTCTATCTGACGGATGATGGCGTGATTGTGGATCAGGCAACTTTTCCGGATCTCGCGACGGATATCAGCTATGGCCGTTGGCCGGACGGCAATGGCGCGTGGCAGTTGCTGACTGCCGCGACCCCCGGTGATGTCAACCAGAATTCATCCAATCCCGAAGACATAATCCTTTGCATCAACGAATTTATGGCTCTGAACGAGACAACAGTCGCTGACGAGGCCGGACAATTCGAAGACTGGATTGAGCTCTATAATCCAGGACCACATTCCGTGCAAATGGGCGGATTATTCCTAACTGATAATCTCGCTAATCCGACGAAGTGGATGTTCCCTGATACACTATTTGGAGTCGGGAATTTCCTACTGGTTTGGTGCGACAACGATCCCAATGATGGTCCGCTCCATACTACCTTCGGCCTAAGCGGAGATGGAGAAGAGATCGGTCTTTTCGGACGTCTTGCTGCAGGCAATGAAGAGATAGACGGTCATAGTTTCGGCGCGCAATCTGCCGACATCAGTGAAGGACGTGCCACGGATTGCGCGGGCGAGTGGATTGTGCAAACCGCTCCTTCGCCGGGTGCTTCCAACGGTTCTGTCAGCACTCCGGGAATCGAAAACACCATCCCATTCAATTTCACTCTCTATCAGAACTACCCTAATCCCTTCAATCCTTCAACCGCAATCGCTTTCGATCTGCCTGTTTCCGGATCTGTTTCGCTGATTATATATAATACAGTGGGTCAGGAAATCAAGAGACTTGTAGATGAGCCTCTGACTGCCGGACATCACGAAGTGGTCTTTGATGCTTCTTCGCTCCCTTCGGGCATCTATTTCTACCGTTTTGAGGCGAGTGATTTTCATTCCGTCAGAAAAATGCTGCTTGTTAAGTAACCTCCTGTAGCATTTTAAGATACGATATGGGCTGGGACGATCTCTCAACCTATTTTTTATTCCTGCCTGATTCAGTCTGGTTATGAATTTGAATGAAGGATAGCTCCCTAAAAACCGATCCTGCATATTTTTGTTGCATTTCCCGCCATAACACCTTAATTTCTGTCACCTCAACGGAATCTAATCCGGCTTCCAAACCTCCTTGCTTCTCGTCTAATATAGGAGATCCTCGTGAATCCATCTGTCAGTGAACGAAACGAACGCACCTTAGGCGGTTTCAAATTCGGCTATTGGATGCTGTGCAGCATCGAAATGTTCGAGCGCATGGCATATTTCCTCGTTCGCAGTGTTGTCGCGGTTTATATCATGCAGGCTGATGATCCCGGAGGTCTGCATTTTACTGCCGCCGATAAAGGAACCATCTTCGCCTGGTGGTTCGTATTTCAATCTATCCTGCCGATGTTCACCGGTGGTTATGCCGACCGTTATGGTTACAAGAAGACTATAGCCTTCTCGGTTACCATGAACATCCTGGGCTTTATCATGATGGCCTACATGAGAACCTTCTGGGGATTCTTTTTCGGAGTCATGGTTCTCGCCACCGGCACCGCCTTCTTTAAGCCCGGTTTGCAAGGCTCGCTGGCGCAAAACCTGACCAAAGAGAATTCGTCGGTGGGATGGGGGATCTTCTATTGGATCGTCAATGTCGGCGCCTTTATTGCCCACCCCCTGGCTGGAGTGCTGCAAGTCGGTATCGGCTGGAAAGCCGTGTTCCTCGGTTCAGCCGGTCTGACTGCATGCAACTACCTGCTCCTGCTTACTTTCAAGGATTTCCACTCCGGCGCGGATAAAACCGAAGGTCCAATTGCGGTTTTTGTACGGACGATTAAAAATATCTTTGAACCACGGTTAGTGAGTTGGCTGCTCATCATGTCCTGTTTCTGGCTTATGATGTACCAACTCTGGGATCTGCATCCGAACTTCCTAACCGACTGGGTAGACACGTCCAATCTGGCCGCCATGCTGCCGGCTTTCCTGTCGCATGAAACCGATCGCGGACTGCAGGTATTACAGCAGAACATGCTGGCTGTGAACTCCCTGCTTATCGTCATCATGATGATTCCCGTATCGTGGCTTGTGCGGAAGCTGCGCACATTGGAAGCGATGGTCATCGGCATGTGTGTCGCTATGGTTGGTATTCTGACTGCCGGACTTACCGGTATTGGTTGGATTTTTGTCATCGGTGTGATCTTTTTCTCCCTCGGTGAAATGCTGACCGGCCCCAAGAAAAACGAATACCTGGGGCTCATTGCTCCTCCGGGAAAGAAAGGGCTCTATCTGGGCTATGTGAATATTCCGGTCGGGATCGGCGGATTTATTGGATCGAAAATGGCCGGCTATCTCTATGGTCATTTCGGTGATAAAGCCGTGCTTGCTCAGAAATATCTCTTACAGCATACTCCTTTCGGTCAAGGTAAAATATGGGACGGAAATCCCGACACTCTCGAAACCTTGCTCGGTGTCCCGCGCACGGAAGCCATGCTTAAACTGCAGGAAGTGATTTCCATGGATGCCGTGACAACCACGCAACTGCTCTGGGATACCTATTCGCCGCATCTCTATGTCTGGATTCCGTTCGCTGCTGTCGGCTTGTTCGCGGTTGTTGCCTTGATTATCTTCAGCCAGATGGCGAAGAAATGGTCGGATATGAACGCGTAATCGAAAAATTCGATTTTCCTTCAAACGTCCTATAAACAAAAACTGGATTTGCTTTGCGGCAAATCCAGTTTTTTTGCAATGGTACTATATTTATAGTTTCAGGTGTTCAAACAGCTTGTAAATCAATATCGCCGGCCAAGCTATTGCCTTGCAGAATCCCCAAACACCCATCCAGAATGTTCCCGCATGCTGAATGTAGTAGATAAAAGAGCCTAAGAAGGCAAAGAAATAGATCCCGCCTGCCGCTCCGTCAGATCGTGATATCTTCCTTGAAGAATGTTCGTCACCGCAACTCATTGCTTTCTCCTTTAAGATTCATTCTCGCTGCCTGCCTGCGCGCTTCCTCCAGTGATGGAACGCCCAAACGAGCCCGTTCCTCATCGGTTACGGCAGTCGTATCAATCGGTTCCAGCGTCCAGACTCCGGCGCTGTCGGTTCTAAACTGAGTGCCGTAAATCTGCGGCAAGCCCATGCTCTGCAGATAGCGATCCCAACTCGCGGCGCTGAGCCATTTCGCGGCGGCATAGCTTGTATCCAGCGCCGCCGCCTGCTTGGCTAACTCATTGGCGAGCCGGTAATCAGTTGAATCCGTTCCATGCTGACAGATCAGAGCGGCATTGAAATAGTCCTGCGCTGTCTTCAGCTCTTTTCCGGCAACTAATTCCTTGACTCGATTCAGACGCCTTGCATCTTCAACCGCAACACTGTCCCAAGGTATAGTATCCGTATCCAATCTCGCTGCCTGATCTCCCTTCATCATGAAGAACAATTCCGTATGAATGCCTTCCTTTTCCAGATAAGCAACCTGCGCTTCGGACATACGCCGGACTAAATCCGGCCACCGCTCATCCTTGCGTAATTCGGTCAAATCCGTGTCACGCTGAAGGTGCTGGACATTCGTGAAGCCTTTTTCGATACTGAGGTCAAGATAACGAAAGGCATTATCCTTTTGATCAGACAGGGCAAAACAACAGGCGCAGTTGTAAACAGTTCCCGAATCATCGACACCATTGGTAATCGCCTCCGAGAATAATCGAGCCGCTTCCAGCCAATTGGAGTCTGCATATGCTTTCGATGCCGCAACTGAAAGACTGTCCGAAGGATGGTTCTGATGAGCCTGAACGGGAATTGCTGCCAGATAGATTAGAAGAAAACAAACCGCGCCCATAGCAGTTACTCCATCTTTCCGCCCTTGCCGATGACGACCTTATCGTAGACAATCAGCAAGACGGCAGTCAAAAGACCCAGCACACCGAAAATTATCCACATCAGATCTGGACGTCCGGCGTCGCGCGCCAGCGAACCGTACAACTCACCAGACAGACGACCGCCGAATATATTCCCCAGTGCAACCGTCCAAAAATAGAATCCCATGTACATCGCAACCTTCTGCTGCGGAGCGATGCGTCCGACATATTCCTGACTCTTGGGACTCGCGATCATTTCGCCGAACGCAAAGATCGTGATTGCCAGCACAATAAGCCAGCCGGTAAACAGCCAGGCGCTCATGCCGATACCGATTGATGAGACGATGATGCCCACGACCATTACCGACAGCGGCGGGAAAAAGCCGATGGCCCATGAAACGAGCACCTGAAACACCACAATCGCTCCGGCATCCACGTTGATAATATACTCCGGATTCACCTGCCGGTAATTCTCCGCCCAATGGTGCGAGAGTGCCTTCACATCCGCTTCACTGGGCAGCATCAAGCCCGCATAGACGATTTCTTTCTGTTCGGGAGTCAGCGTCGCGGAGTTCATCTTCGTCTTCAGTTTATCCGACATGTATCCTGAATTCTCACTGTTCGACATCCCCGCCGGAGTTAACGGCAGACTTTCCAAATCCTGCTTTATCGCTTCTTCACTCAGGCGCACCTTGAAATCAAACAAGTGACGGCGGAAGCTTTTTAATTCCCAATCGATATTCGACTGTTTGCCGCCGTTTCTTGTCCAAGCAGGATCATTGGTCGCAATCGTATCAGCAGCCAACGTCCAGGAGCCGTTCTTTACAGCTTCCAGCCGCTCATCCACCGTATTCGATTTCGCCACCACATAAATTCCAATCTCTTCGGCAAGCAAATCTTCATTGACAGCCGCCAGTTCGCGCGCGAAATTCTCACCAAACCAATTCCGTGCCGTATGGACCATGTCCTTCGTTTCCACATAATCACGGATGTATTCAGGCATCGTCAGGAATATCTGATTGAATGATGTCCAGAATCCAGATAGAATGAGCAGATACAAAGCGAATTTCCAATTGCCCAACTTCATCGGCTTTAGGAACCATGGCTTTGATTCAAGATTCTTTGCTTTCTTGAGGACTTTGTCAATCAGTATATTGAACAACAGCCATATAATCGAGATAACCAGCATTGCGTTCCAACTGACAAGCTGACCGGATACCGCGATAAGCATGAAAATCGCGAAAACCATCAGGAAGAAGCGGCCGTTTCCCAGCACTTCCACGATACCCCCGAAAACCTGTCCAAGCGTGCGCTTCTCCGTACTTGATGATTCAGTTGTCGGTTCTTTGTAAAACAGCAGCAGCCAAATGAAATTGCAGGCGATCCAGAATGCGGACGCAATGAACACGAAGTCCCAGCCATATCTTACCCGCACAAATCCGGCCACGACCGGTCCGATGAATCCACCGACATTCACCATCATATAGAAGATGCCGAATCCCATGGATGAATTTGTCTCATCCGTTGTGCGGGCTACCGTTCCCACAACGACCGGCTTAAAGATCGCCGCACCGACGGCCACAAACAGGAACGCCATAAAGAATGTGCCGAAGGTCGTGAACTGGCCCAGCAAGTAGTAAGCGGGGACCATCACGCTGTAGGCAATGATGAATGTTTTCTTATAGCCGAAGCGGTCCGCCAACGCGCCGAAAACCACGGGCAGCATATAGAGAATGAAAGGCACGATCGCCTGCAGAATGCCGCGCTCCTCCGAAGAAAAGCCTAAGGCGCCTTCACTGCGTGAGCCGGTGATATACAAGGTTGAAACGGCAAAGAATCCATACCAGGCCAGCCGTTCGAATATTTCCATCGTGTTGGCTACCCAGAAGCTCCTCTTGAAAGGAGACCGCTTCCTTGGTACTGCTGTATCCGTAGTTGTGCTGACGTTCATGTCTTTTCCTTAATGGCTATGAGTCGTCTTTATCTGTTAAGCATCAAATATAACAGGTTCCTTGCAGAACCGCAAGGCAAGGAAAGGCTGTAGTCAGATCGCCATTATTTTATCTAAGTACATGGTTTATTGACAGAAGGAAGTAATACTGAGTGATATTGTAAGCCTGCCGTGAATGACAGGGAATCGCTTATAAATGGAAAGGCCAGTTTCGGATTAGCAGACTGCGATTGATTAACGAAACTCTGCTACCTGTAATGTCACCCACTTCCCTATGCAAAAGTAATAGACGCGCGCGCACCAGTCGCGCTTGGCACGCTCCGAGCCCATCCAGCGCCGGTGAAAAGCCTCCGCATGGCGGATATGCCGATCGAAGTTCTCTACGAACAGGCCATCCTCGCCCGGCGG
>JAHIZR010000190.1 GCA_018814465.1 bacterium
CTTCAGGAATTTGTGAATGTCAGCGCCGTCGTAGATCCCTCCGGCGGCAATCACCGGAATCGGGCGATTTCCCTCCGGTCCGCGATAAGGCTTGACAGCTTCAATGACTTCCGGCACCAATTTCTCCAGAGCGAAGTCCGGGTCCGTCAACTGTTCCAGACTGAATCCGAGATGCCCCCCCGCCTTGGGGCCTTCCACGACAAGGGCATCGGGCAGTATATTGTATTTCATCAGCCAGCGTTTGCAGAGTGTCGCCGCCGTGCGCGCGGACGAGACGATCGGCACCAGCTTCGTATTGGAGTCTGGGGGACGATATTCCGGCAGATTCAGCGGCAAACCCGCCCCGGAAAAGATAATATCAATCCCTTCTTCGATGGCCGTCCGCACCAGATCGCCGAAATTGGTCAGCGCGACCATGATATTGACACCGAGAATCCCCTCCGTGGCCGCGCGCGCCTTTTGGATCTCCCGCCGCAGTGCGCGGATGTTGGCTTCGGCAAAATCCCGGAAGAAATCCGACTCGTGCATGCCGATTCCCGCCGTCGCAATCACCCCCACGCCGCCCTGATTCGCCACGGCAGCGGCCAACCCGGAAAGCGAAATTCCGACCCCCATTCCACCCTGAATAATCGGGACGCGAACCGTCAAATCACCGATCCGCAGGGAATTAAAAAAATCTGTCATCTTGTAAATCTCACTATCAAACAATGTTCCTTCTTTGATACCAATTTGTATTTGATATCGGTGCCGCTAACTATTCCTCAATTCAAAGGCCCGCGCCTGCATATCCAACGGAAAGATGCGCGGCGGCGGACGCAAGGCGTCAAGCCTTACTCTGTATTCCTCCGGAATGACGAAATCGCCTCCGGCCAGATTCGCTTCAAGCTGTTCGATTTTACGCGCGCCGATAATCACCGAGGTCATCCACTCCGGCAGCAGCGCATAGGCAATCGCCAAGGTCACGGGCGAGACATGCAGTTCATTCGCGATTCTCAGGAACTCATTCGTCGCCTGATAATTTGCCTCCTGAGCCCAGCGATCCTGCCACCATTTGCCGGAGTCGCCCGCGCCGAAACGGCCCTGCGGATTGGCATTCCGTCCATCGCCGTATTTTCCGGTCAGCATCCCCCCGGCCAGAGGCGACCAGCCTATGATTCCAAGTCCGTTATAGAGGGAAGCCGGGACGATCTCCAACTCGATATCCCGCGTCAGGCAGGAATACTCGACCTGATGCACGATGAAACGGTGCCAGCCCTGCTGTTTGCTCAAGTTCATCGCCTCGGAAATCTGCCAGCCGGTGTAGTCACTCGCTCCGAGATACCGGACTTTGCCGGATTCCACCAGCGTATGCAGGGCGGCCAAAGTCTCTTCCAGCGGCGTCAGCGGGTCCCAAATGTGAACGTAATGAAGATCAATATAGTCCGTTTGCAGCCGCCGCAGACTCGCTTCACAGGCTTCGATAATGTGTTTGCGGGAGGAGCCGCAATGGTTCGGCCCCTGCTCAACCACCCAGAAAGCCTTGGTCGCAAGAACGATATCCTGGCGGCGAGCGCCCAATTGCCGGCCTAAGATCGACTCCGACTCGCCTCCCGCATAGACGTCGGCGGTATCGATAAAGTTGTGTCCTTGTTCAAGATAGCTGTTCAGAATCCTCGCCGATTCGGCTTCGTCACAGCCCCAGTCCTTGTTGCCGAAGGTCATTGTGCCCAAACAAACCGGGGAAACGCGCAGGCCGCTGCGACCTAATTTTACTAAGTTCATGAGTATTTTCCGTAGGTTTTCGCCTTAACATAACTAAGTAAGATACTCCTCTGCCTCTGAAGAGTCAAGTTGGTGAGAATTGAGCAGGTGTTCCCCCAGCGAAATCCGCCCTTGATTTTGTGAAAGCGTTGTTGTAGATTGAAATTAGGTAACTCTTTACTATGCTTCCTTGAAACTGCTCATATTCGATATTGACGGCACACTGACGCATCTCGATGGTTCGACTCACCGAGCGTTCGCGCGCGCCTTCAAGGAGAGCTTCGATCGCGAGTTGATCACGGAAGGTCTGAAGCTCCACGGCCGCACCGATCCGATCATTTTCAAAGAATGCCACGCTCGCGCCGGGCTGAACGGCGATTGGCTGGAAGCTTACGAAAAGTTCAAGCCGGTCTACATTCACTATCTGCCGGAAGCGATTTCGCAGAATCCGCGCGCGCGGACGAAACCGGGAGTTCCGGAACTGCTGGCGGCTCTGCATGACCGCCGGGATCGCTGCGCTCTCGCTTTGGGAACGGGGAACGGAGAGGCGGGAGCGCGCGCGAAGATCAGCTTTTTTAACCTTGACGACTATTTCCCGGTGGGCGGATTCGGCGACACGCATGAAGAACGCTACCTGATCATGCAGGACGCCATGCGGGAAGCGGAGCAGTATTACCAAACAGAGTTTGATCTTCAATCAGTATGGATTATCGGGGACACTCCGTTCGACATCGAAGGCGGTCAGGCCATCGGCGCTAAAACACTGGCAGTGGCCACCGGAGGGGCTTATAGCTACGACGATCTTGTCGCGGCCCAGCCGGATGTTGTGATGCATGATCTGTCCGATACCACCGCTGTACTGAGAGCGCTGGACCTTGAGTAGCATCCTTCGATGAGCGGACGCTTTCGTTCATCCGTTTTCCTGCTCATGCTCGCGCATGTCTCGATTACGGGATGCGGGTATGTTATCGTTAAACTCGGATTGCGCGAATTCGATCCGGTTCCTTTCGCATCTTTGCGATTTCTTACGGGACTCGTCGCGCTGTCAATCATGATGCTGACTTTGCGCTGCCGGCCCAAAATCGAGCGGGGCGACTGGCCGCGCGTCATCGCGCTGGCGCTGTTGGCTGTTCCGATCAATCAGCTTGTTTACCTGATCGGTATGCGCTGGACCGTGCCGTCGCATGCTTCGCTGTTATACGGCTCAACCGCGGCTTTCGCCTTGTTGATGTCGGCGGCGGCGGGATATGAAAAGCTCCGCGCCTATAAGTTCGTGGCGATCGCGCTGGCTCTGGGTGGTTTGCTGATCGTGATGCTGCAGCCGGGGACTTCACTGCTTGACCGGGAACATCTCAAGGGCGACCTGTTAGTTATTCTGGCTGTGATTTCCTGGGCGGGCTATACAGTCGTCGCGAAACCCATTGTCAAGAAATACGGCGCGCTGTCGCTGAGTACCTTCTGCCTGATTTTAGGAACGCTTATTGTATTGCCCTTTATCATCCCGACCGCATTTCAGCAGGATTATTCGCGAGTCACAATGATCGGCATCTTTGCGGTGCTGTATACGGGGATCATGCTGACGGCTGTCGCTTATACGATCTGGTTCGCGCTGATTAAGCTGATTGATCCGTCACAAGTCGCGATCCTGACCGCGCCGCAGCCGATCGTCGCCTCAACGGTGTCCGCTATTGTCATCGGAGAAGTGATCGGGATTCCATTAATTGTCGGAGGCGTGTTCGTTATTACGGGTGTATTGACGATGGATCTGCCCGCATTGATTGGCCGGAAGAATTCGATCACCGCGAAAGTTCAGTAGAACTCATCTGGGATTAGATTGAATAAGATTCCGGCCGGGATGCGCGAGCTTCGGGACACACGCACTATGGAAACACTCTCGCTGCTTAGCCCGGCTCGGCGAACTCTTTCCATTGTAGTGTTTTTGAAATACGCTGTAGTGACAGAAAAATTGCTTGATC